>JACZWD010000037.1 GCA_022572335.1 Pseudomonadota bacterium | reverse complement strand
TAGCCGAAATGGGAGCCGGTCAGCGCCGCGGCCAGGATCTCGACCATGAGCACCAGGGCCGACCCCTTGGCGTCGCCCATGGGCAGCATGGTGCCCTCCATGGCCACCTTGGCGTCGGTGGTCGGCCGGCCCTTGGCGTCGAGCGCCCAGCCCTCGGGGATGGGCTCGCCCTTTTGCGCGGCGACCATGATCCTGCCCCGGGCGGCCTTGCTCAAACCGAGGTCGATGACCAGGGGCGCGGCGCCGGCCCGGGGACAGGCGCAGGCGATGGGATTGGTGCCGAACAGGGCGCGGGACCCGCCCCACGGGGCGATGGCCGCCGGCGAGTTGCCGAAGGCGAGGCCGAGGAGGCCCTTTTCCGCCAACCGCTCCACGTGGTAGCCGGCGGCGCCGAAATGATGGGAATTGCCCACCGCCACGGCGACGACGCCGGTCTTCTCCACCAGGCGGGCGGCGTGGTCGAGCCCGAGGGCGATGGCCGGGTAGGCGAAACCGTTGCGCGCATCCACCCGAACGGCCGCCGCCGCCGTTTCGCTGAGCCCGGGCGTGGCCAAGCCGTCCACCTTGCCGGACACGGCCTGGTCGGCATAGGACGGCAGGCGCGACGCGCCATGGCCAACCAATCCATCGGCCTCGGCCGCCACCAGCGCCCGGGCCACGGCGGCGGCGTTCTCCGGCGAGGTGCGGGACGCGCAGAGGACCCCCACGGCCAGATCGTGGAGCGCCTCCAGGGTCAGGTTGGCCACGGATCAGTTCCCTTCCAGCACCCGGCGCACGTTGGCCGCGGTGACCGCGCCGATGCGCCGGTGCGAGTCCTCGCTCAGCCCGGCGATGTGGGGGGTGAGGATCAGGTTGGGGACGCCGTCCAATGCCGAGCCCGCCGCCAGGGGCTCGTTCTCGAACACGTCGAGCATGGCGCCGCCGAGGGTGCCCGCCCTGAGGGCCGCGGCCACCGCGTCCTCGTCGACCACGCCGCCGCGGGCGGCGTTGATGAGGACGGCGCCGGGCCGCATGCGCGAGAGCGCTTTGCCGTCGATCAGATGGCGGGTCTCGCCGGTCAGCGGCACGTGCAGGCTGAGGGCGTCGCTTTCGGACACGATGGCGCCGAAGTCCCGTGCCTCCACCGACAGGGCCGCCCAGGCCGCATCGTCGGCGGACACGTATGGGTCGCAGGCGGCAACGGTCATGCCCAGCGCCCGCGCCCGCGGCGCCACCGCCCGGCCGATGGCGCCGAAGCCGATCAGGCCCAGGCGGCGGCCGGCGACCTCGCGCCCCATCAGGTCCATGCGCGGCCACTCCCCGGCCAGGACCCGGGCGCTGGCGTGGTAGGTGCCGCGCAGAAGCATCAACAGGCCGGCGATGACGTACTCGGCGACCGCCAGGTCGTTGGCGCCGGTCGCCGGCAACACGGCGATGCCCCGGGCCGCGCAGGCCTCCATGTCGATGTTGTCCAGGCCCACGCCCAGGCGGCCCAGCGCCTCCAGGCGCGGCGCCGCATCGAGCAGGGCGCCGCGCACCTGGGTGCGGTTGCGCACGACCAGCGCCCGGCAGCCGGCGACGGCGGCGAGCAGGTCGTTGGCACGGTCGACCAGTCCGGGGTCGTAGACCACGTCGTAGTCCCGGCGCAGGTCCTCGACCGCGGCCTCGTCCATGAACTCGGCGATGACGATGTCCGCCATGGGCCCTACTCGGCGGCCGAATCGGCGAGCAGGGTCTCGCCCGGCTTGACCCGGGTGAAGCGCACGGGCTCGGTGTGGACCACCATATCGCCGCCTTCCAGGCGGACGCTGGTGAAACGCGAGGCGGCCAGGTCCCCCTCCTCCGGATGGTCGGAGACGAAGTGGGCGCCCCGGGATTCCTGGCGCGCCATGGCCGCCGCGGTGATGGCGCGGCCGACCACGATCAGGCTCTTCAGGTTCAACCAGTCGTGCCAGGTGAGATTGTAGACCAGGTCGTCGCCGGCGACGCCGACGGCGTCCAGGTCGGCCTCCAGCGCGACCAGGGCGGCGCCCGCCCGGTCCAGCCCCGATGCGCTGCGGACGATGCCCACGTCCTCCCACATCAGTTCGTAAAGCCGCTCGCGGATCTCTTCGAGGTCCCCGGGCCGGCGGCCGAGGGGCGTCCGGCAGCGCTCCACGCCGGCGGCGATGGCGTCCTCGTCGGGGTCGCGGAACCCGTCCGCGCCGGCGACCGAGGCCGCCATGCTGTCGCCGGCGATGGCCCCGAAGACGGTCGAATTGGCAACGCCGTTGCCGCCCAGGCGGTTGGCCCCGTGCACCCCGCCGGTGTCCTCCCCGGCGGCGAACAGGCCGGCGATCCCGGTCGCGCAGTCGACGCCGAAGATCACGCCGCCCATCATGTAATGGGCGGTGGGCACCACCTCGACCAGGCCGCCGACCAGGTCGAAGCCGCAGTCGGCGCAGCGTTCGACCATGCCCTTGAACCCGGCCTTCACCGCGTCCGGGTCGAGGTGGCGCATGGTCAGGTAAAGGCCGCCCTCGGGCGCCGTGTGGCCGCGGCGCATTTCGTAGTACATGGCGCGGCTGACGATGTCCCGCGTCGCCCGCTCGGCGTGGTCGTCGTAGTCGGGCATGAAGCGCCTCTCCCTGCCGTCAAGCAGGTGCCCGCCGAACCCGCGCAGGCCCTCCTCCAGCACGGTGCCGGTCATTCGCGTCTCCGGCCCCGCCATGAGGCCGGTGGGGTGGAACTGGATCATCTCCATTTCCCTGAGCGGCAGCCCGGCGCGCAACGCCATGGCCATGCCGTCGCAGCTCTTGTCGCCGGACGGCGTGTGGTACTTGTACATGGTGGGGCCGCCGCCGGTGGCCAGCAGCACCGCCCGCGCCTGGACGAAGACGAAATCGCCGGCGCGCATGTCGATCATCAGCACCCCGGCGATGGCGTCCCCGGACGGGGTCTTGATCAGCTCCACGGCGCGGTGGTCCTCCAGGCGGCCGATGTCGCGGGCCCACACCTGCTCGGCCAGGCGGTTGATGATCTCGATGCCCGTCAGGTCGCCCTTGTGCACGGTGCGGTCGAAGGTCTGCCCGGCGAAGGCCTTCTGGTGGATGGTGCCGTCGGGGTTGCGGTCGAAAAAGCAGCCGATCTCGTTCTCCAGCTCGCGGATGCGCTCCCGGGCGCCGGTGACCAGGGTCCAGGCAAGCTCCTGGTCGTTCAGCCACTTGCCGCCCTCGATGGTGTCCATGAAGTGGCGCTCGACGGAATCGCCGGGCGCCAGGGCCACGTTGTAGCCGCCCTGGACCATGCGCGTGCAGCCGGATTTGCCGAGCAGGCCTTTCACCGCCACGGTGACCGACAGATCGGGCACCGCCGCTTGGGCATGAAGGGCGGCGAAAAGGCCGGCGCCGCCGCTGCCGAGGATCAGGATGTCGGTCGTCAGCCGCCTCAACCGCGCACCCCCATGGACGCGAGGGCCGCGGCGCGGCGGCCGGCGGCGTCGCGGCGCACCGTGTCATAGAGGCTGCCGCCATGGGAATCCATGGCCACCCGCAGGGGGCCGAAATTCCTGATCCTGAACTTCCACAGGCTTTCCGGGTTGAGGTCGTCCAGGTCCACGTCCTCGATGGTCTCGATCCAGGTCGTCTCCAGGGCCGCCGTACCTCCGATGATGGCCACGTAGACGCCGCCCAGGTCCGCGAACGCCTTCAACGACTCGTCGCCCAGGCCGCCCTTGCCGATGATGATGCGCACGCCGTACTGCTTCATCAAGGGGCGGGTGAAGCGCTCCATGCGGGCGCTCGTCGTGGTGCCGACGCAAAGGGGCGCGTAGCCCACCGGGAATTGTTCCGACGGCTCCACCTTCCTGACGTTGGGGGCGGTGTGGATCACCGCGTGGCCGTTCAGGTCGAAGCGGGTGTTGCGGCCCTTGTCGAACATGTGGATCTGGGTCGCGTCGCGGATGCCGAACAGGGTCCCCTGCAGGGTCACGTGATCGCCGATCCTGAGCTTGCGCACGTCGGCTTCGCTGCACGGCATTCGAAGGTCGTGATCGGTCATGGCCAGTCCCTAAAACCCCAGCTCGATGCCGTCGGGCGTAAACGTGGCGCTGGCGCGGCGCGCCGAGTGGCACTGGATGTTGACGGCGACGGGATTCATGGTGATGTGGGTCGCCGCCATCTCGACATGCACGGCGAACGCGGTCGAATCGCCGCCCAGGCCCTGGGGGCCGACGCCCAGGCTGTTCACCGCCGTGGTCAGCTCCTCTTCCAGCCTGGCGCCGTCGGGATCGTCGCAGCTGGTGCCGAGGGGGCGCGTCGCCGCTATCTTCGCCAGATGGACGCACAGATCCGCGGTGCCGCCGACGCCGACGCCGACGATGGTCGGCGGGCACACCCTGCCGCCGGCCTCCAGCACCTTGTCGATGACGAAGACCTTGATGCCGTCCACCCCTTCGGCCGGGATGCACATCTTGAGGAACGAGCCGTTCTCCGAGCCGCTGCCCTTGGGGATCATCTCGATCAGCAGCTCGTCTTCGGTGTCGGAGAAGTCGATGTTGATCACCGGCACCCGCCGGCCGCACGAGGTGTGCTCGTTCACCCGGGTGAGGGGATGGACGATGGAGGAGCGCAGCGGGTATTCCTTGGTCGCCCGCGCGCAGCCGCGCCGGATGGCTTCCTTGAGGGCGAAACCGTCGACGTCGACGTTGCGCCCGATGGTGACGTTGTAGATGGGGATGCCGGTATCCTGGCACAGCAGGTTGTCGGTCTTCTCCGCCACGTCGATGTTCCTGATCATGGTGGCGAGCACGTCCTTGGCCGTGGCGTCCGATTCGCCGGCGTCGAGGCGGGCGAAGCCCTCCTTCACGTCGTCGGGCAGCAGCTTGAGGGCGCGGATGTAGAGGAGCTTCGCCGTCTCCTCGGCGACCGCAAGGTCAACGATCATGGTGCGTTCCTCCCGTTGCCCCATCCGCGGTGCGCGCACGCGATGGGTGGTGACGCCCCGCCGCCGGCCGCCCGAAGCAACCGCACGGCCCCGAAATTATCAGCAACGACAAAACGATACGTCCAAACCGCGTATCCTCCAAGGGCCGAAAAAGCGTTCCGCCCCGCCCGGCTCCCGCGCCCCCACGCGCCGCGGAGCATGACCAGGGTGGAGGCTGGTATATGGGGCGTCGGGAAGGCTTGCCAAGCCCTCCTCCGCAGCAGCGGCGGCCAACTCCGCCGAAGCAGCCGTTTCGGCTGCGAAGGCCGGGCTGCCGCTGCGGAGGGTGGATGGCCCCGCATCGCCGGCGCCTCCTCTCCTGCCGGGGAAGCGGGAAAAGCGATCGTATGGGAGCAATTTAGCCGATACAGGCCACTAATTCCCGAACAGCCCTTTCAGGTTCTTGAGCGGGCTTAACAGGCTGGGCGCTTGCTCCTTTTGCGGCGGCGGCGGCGGCGGTGATTCCTGTTGGGGCGGCGGCGGCAGCGCCTGCGGTGGCTCCTGTTGCGGCTGCTCGCCGCCCGACAGGCCGGGGATCATCTTGAGCACGCCGCCCAGGATGCCGCCCGTCCCGCCGGTCTCGCCGGTCTCGTCCGTGCCCGTGGGCATACCGGGGAGCGGCAGCTTGACCCCCAGGCTGGTGCCGAAATTCCGCAGGTCGTCCGGCAGGTTGGTAAGCCGGCTCGGATCCAGGGCGGCCTCGGTGAAGACGCTCTTCCAGTCGACGCCGATCTCCGGCTTGTCCCACGATCCCGTGATCGTGACCGGGATCGACAGGCCGGCCAAGGCATCCTCGCCGCCCTGACCCTGGAGCGAGGCGACCAGCTTGGCCACCGCCTTGTAGTCGATTGCGCGCGGCGGCATCGGCACCAGCCCACTACCCGTCAGGCGGACCAGCGGGGCAAGCATCTTGAGATCGCGGTTCTCCAGCACGCCGTCGGTGATGGTGAAGCTGCCGGAGAGTTCCGCGAAGTCGGTTTTCTGTTCGCCCGATTCGCCGAAGCCCAGGGTTTTCGCCTTGCGCAGAGCCGAGGCGATGTTGATGCCGTGGATCGCGCCATTCTTGAACTCGAAGCGTCCCTGGCCGTTCAGGGTTTCGACCATTTGCTTTTGGTTTACCCCTTCCGCCCGACCGGCCGTCTGGAAGTCGACGGTACCGCTCAGGCGGTCGCTGCCGGCGAAGGTCTTCAAGACAGGGCGCGCCTGCACGCCGGTCACGTTCACCTGGTAGTCGATGGCCAGGGCATTTTGCGAGCCATCGACGGTGACGCCTAAATCGACGACGCCGCCGGCCATCTGCAGCTTCTCGACGACGGCCTTCAGCACTCCGTTCGCCAGCGTCAGCGTCACCGCACCTTTTTCGATGTCGAGCTCGCCGTAGCGCACGCGGCCGATCGTCACTTTCACTTGTCCTTCCGCCTGGCGCAGCGCCGACACATCGAACGGGTCTTCGCTCCAGCCCGTGGGTCCCGCCGGGGCGGCAGGGGCTGGAGCTTCTTCCTGTCCCTCCTTTTGCGGCGGCAGGTAGGCGTTCAGATCGGCCTCGATGATGTCGATGGTCGCATCGAAGCGCGTGACCGCCCGCGAGGTATCGACACGCGCCGTCGCCCTGACCTCGATCGCCTTGCCGTCGATCGTCGCCTCCTTGAGGACCACCTTGGCGCCGTCGGCGCTCATCAGCGCCGTGACTATGAGCGGCCCGGGATCGGGCTGCGCCGGGTCCAAGGGCCGGCCCAGCCAGGCCGCCAGCCTGCCGACCGAGGACACGTCGAGATCGAAACGGCCGTTAAGTCCCGGCGCCGGCTCGGTTTGCACCTTTCCGCCATACCGCGCGTTCAGCAGATTGGAGGCAACGGCCACCGTCAGATCGAAAGCCTGGCCCGAGAGCACCTGCTTCAAAGGCGCCAGCCCGACGTCGAGGGATACCGTCTCCTTGTTGTAGGTGATGCTGCCCTTGACCGCCATCGGCCGGTCGAAGCCTTGCATGTCGAAGGTGAGCGCGGCTTCCGATACCGTGCCCACGCCCGCGTCCTTGATGTCGACGCCGCCCAGCCTGAGATCGACATTGGCGACCAGGCTTTCGGCCAGCGCCCGCGGGCTCTTGCCGCGGCCCTTGGCGTGCAGCGTTACCGAGGCGACGCCCGTGACCTTGGCGGCGGCGCCTTGTGCGGCCCGGGCCAGCGCCCCGATGTCGACCTTGTCGATGGTGAGCGCCGTATCGATTCCGAGCGCGCCGCCCGTGCCATCGAGCCTGACCTTGCCGGTCACGGTACCGCCGTAGAGCCGAAGTTCCTCGAGGGTCGCATTGAACACGGCACCCTTGAGACTGGCCGTAAGCGCCGTCCTGCCGAGCTTATAGCCCATGGCCTTGAGCCCGCCGAGCCGTACCGAGACGGTCGCCTCGGTCTTGCGGAGCGGCGTCAGATCGAACGGCTCGTCGGACAGGGCGGCCAGCGGATTACCCGCGGGCGCGGCCCGGGCCGCCGGCTTGTCGTCCTTGGCCGCCTCGGCCGGCGGCGGCAGATAGCGGTCGATATCGAGCACGCCGGCCTCGAGGTAGAGCACGATCCTGGCGATCTCGCCCGAGCCGTCGAAGCTGCCGCTCGCCTTGACGTTGAGCGCCTTGCCCTTGATGATCGCCTCCTTGAGCGTGACCTTCGGTCCGTCGGCGCTGAGCACCGCATTGACCGTGAGCGGCCCCGGATCGGGCTGGCCCTTGGGCAGGGGATTTTCGAGCCACGCCAGCAGCTTGCCCACCGACGGCACGTCGAGCCTGAAGCGGCCGTCCAGGCCGGGCACCGGTTCGGTCTGGACCGCGCCGTCGTAGCTCAGCTTCAGTCGTTTGGAGCGGACATCCAGCTTGGTCGCGAAGCGTGCGCCGGACAGCACCTTCGCCAGTGGGTCAAGGGTGAGGGAGAAGGCGACCGGCTCTTTGTTGTAGACCAGTTTGCCCTTGATCCTCGGCCTCGCCTCGACGCCGGGAAGATCGAACGTGAGATCGAGCTTGCTAAGGGCGCCCGGCGCGTCCTTCACGTCGATACCGCCGAGGGACAGCGAAGCGGTCGCCACCAGGCTCTGCACCAGCGCCCGCGGGCTCTTGCCCCTGCCCTTGGCCCGCAGCCGGCCCGACGCGATACCGGCCACCTTGGCCTGGCCGCCCTGGGCGGCGCGGGCCAGGGCGCCCACGTTCACCTTGTTTACGACGAAGGTGGTGTCGGCGCCCAGGGTGTCGCCCGAGCCGTCGAGCTTGAGCTTTCCGGTCACGTTGCCGCCGTAGAGCCGAAGCTCCTTCAGATCGACGGCCAGCACGCCTTTCCGCAGGCTGACGCTAAGCCCGACCTTGCCCACCCGGTAGCCCATCGCCTTGACGCCGCCGATGGCGATCTTGATCTCCGCTTCGGTCTGTTTGAGCGGGGCAAGGTCGAAGGGCGCGTCCGGGATGGCGGCGAAGGGATCGCGCTTTCCTTTCTTTTCCGGCCGTTTCGCCCCGGGTTCCGCGGCCACCGCCGTTTCCGCCGGCGGCGGCAGATAGCGGTCGATGTCGAGCACGCCGGCCTCGAGATTGAACGCGATCCTGGCGATCTCGCCCGAGCCGTCGAAGCTGCCGGTCGCCCTGGCGCGAAGCGCTGCGCCTTCGATCGTCGCTTCCTTGAGCGTCATCCTGGCTCCCTGGCCCTCGAAGACCGCATGGACCTTGAGCGGCCCCGGGTCCGGCCGGCCGGCCTCGAGCGGCCGTTTCAGCCACGCCGCCAACTTGCCCACCGAGGGAATGGAGAGATCGAAGGTGCCGTCCAGGGCCGGCACCGGCTTTTGCCGCAGGCCGCCGCTATAGCTCAGTTTGAGTCGCGGCGCCTCGAGCGTGGCGCCGAGTGCGGCGCGGCCGCCGCCCAGGAGGCTACCCGGTGAATCCAGCGAAACCTTGAGCGTCACCGGCTCCCCGTTGAGGGTCAGGGTGCCGTCCAGGGTGAAGGGGGCGGAAAGATCCTTGAGGGCCGCTTTCAGTGTGATCGCCTTGGCCACCACCTCCTGGCCGGTGCGCGCGTCGCGAAAGGTGACCAGCCCATCTTCCAGGCGCACGTCACCCAGTTTGAGGTCGGCAATGGGCAGGCCCTCGTCCCCCGGCGTTTGCGTCTCCGCTTCCGCCGGCGCCGGCGTGGCGCCCGCGAAGACCCAGTTGGGCCGGCCGATCTCGTCGACCGCGAGGTGAAGGACCGGCGCCTGGATCACCAGCTCTTCGACAACCACCTCACGGGAGATCAGCGGCAGGAGCGCGAGCTTGCCGCGCACGCTTTCCAGGGTGAACATCCGGGCCTCGGCCGCGCCCTCCGCGTTGGACAGGCTGACGTCGCTCAGGCGGAAGGAGATCCCGGGAAAGATCGACACCTCGATATCGCCGCCGATTACCAGAGTGCGCCCGGTCGCCTCCTTGACCGCCTGCGCAATCTCCGGCTTGTAGCCGTTCCAGTCGATCAGCCGCGGGGCCACCAGGACGGCGGCAACCAGCAGCACGACCAAGCCAAGGAGAACGAGTCCAACCTTTTTCATGATTGCGACACCTCCCAGTGCCGAACTTTCCGCGCCGGTATGGACCGGCCGGGTCATTTACGTGGGTTCCGTCGATACTAGTGCACCGACTCATTCGGAAGGTACAGGTAGCCGGTCGATCTTGGCGAGGATTGTTTCGGAGGATTTGGTCCAGACGAAGGGCTTTGGGTCATGGTTGTGTTGCTCGATGTAGCGGTTGATGGCGGCTTGGAGATCGACGACGGAGTGAAACACGCCACGCTTGAGGCGCTTGCGGGTGAGGGCGGAGAAGAAGCCTTCCACGGCGTTCAGCCAGGAGGCGGAGGTTGGCGTGAAATGGAAGACCCAACGGGGATGGCGCTCCAGCCAGGCCAGGACTTTCGGGTGCTTGTGGGTGGCGTAGTTGTCGACGATGGCGTGGATCGGCTTGCCCGGCGGCACCGCACGCTCGATGGAGTTGAGGAAGCGGATGAACTCCTGATGGCGGTGCCGCTGCATGCAGCGGCCGATCACGGTGCCGTCGAGGACGTTGAAGGCGGCGAACAGAGTGGTGGTGCCGTGGCGCTTGTAGTCGTGGGTCATGGTGCCGCACTTTCCGGGCTTCAGCGGCAGCCCGGGCTGGGTGCGGTCGAGGGCCTGGATCTGAGACTTCTCGTCCAGCGACAACACCATGGCGTGGGCTGGCGGGTTCATGTAGAGGCCCACGATGTCTTCGACCTTTTCGGCGAAGGCCGGATCGTTCGACCGCTTGAAGGTGCGGATGCGATGCGGCTGGAGCCTGTGCGTCGCCCAGATGCGCTGCACCGAGCGCAGGCTGATGGCGACCGCCTTGGCCATCGCCCGGCCGGTCCAGTGGGTGGTCTCACCCGGCGGTTCCGAGCAGGTAAGCGCCAGCACCCGGGCCACGGTCGCAAAAGGCAGCGGCGGCTTGCCGGGCGGCCGGGACTTGTCGCGCAGCAGACCGTCCACACCCTGCTCGCCATAGCGCCGCTGCCAGCGCCAGACCGCCGGCCGGCTCACCCCGGCGCGGCGCGCCACCTCGGTCACCGGCAATCGATCCGCGGAAAACAGAACAATCCGAGCCCGCTGTACATGCTTGAGCGGGCGGCTCCGATCGCCGGCGACAGCGGCCAGTCGCGCGCGGTCCTCGGCTGCCACGATCACGCAGATATCCTGTGCCATGCCCATAGACTCGCATGCCTGCGGGAGTTCGTGAATCCTGTGTTTGCGTCAGTGCACTAGATGGCATCCTTGCCTCTCTCCCCGGTGCGTACCCGGATCGCCTCTTCCACCGGGGAGACGAAGATCTTGCCGTCGCCGATGCGGCCCGTGTAGGCCGCCCGCTGGATGGCCTCGATGGCCCTTTCCAGCAACGGGTCGTCGACGACCAGCTCGATCTTCACCTTGGGCAGGAAATCGACCACGTACTCGGCCCCGCGGTACAGCTCCGTGTGGCCCTTCTGGCGGCCGAAGCCCTTGGCCTCGATGACGGTGAGGCCTTGCAGGCCGATGTCGTGCAGCGCCTCCTTAACCTCGTCCAGCTTGAAGGGCTTGATGATGGCTTCGATCTTTTTCATCGGGTCGTGCGCCCCTCCGTCTGATGGGCCGGGCCGGCATGCGCCGGCCGGCGCGCCCGGCATCGGTCGTCCGGCCTGGTGATCGCCCGCCTTTCCATTAGCCCCGCCTCTACCATTAGCCCCGCCTCTACCATTAGCATGGCGCGTGCCAACCGGCGTGGAGCGGTGATTCCCTGGAAATCCGGGGAAAACGAAGGGTCGCCGCACCGTTCAGGCAGCGGAATGGCCATATTTTGTGCCTAATTATCATGCAGTTGCCTAAA
Organism: Pseudomonadota bacterium; assembly: GCA_022572335.1. Taxonomy (GTDB): domain Bacteria; phylum Pseudomonadota; class Alphaproteobacteria; order Rhodospirillales; family 2-02-FULL-58-16; genus JACZQZ01. Next base: position 4,747 of record JACZWD010000037.1, on the reverse strand, counting down.
AATCAAACACGCCTTGAAGGGCCTCACAGGCATTCGCGGATGCGCCGCGCGGCCTGGCGGATGTTGTCCGTGCTGTTGGCGTACGAAAACCGCAGGTACCCCTCGCCGTGGACGCCGAAACTGGTTCCGGCGACGGTGGCGACGCCGGCCTCGGCGAGCAGCCTGTCCTGCAGCTCCGCCGCGCCCATGCCGGTGCCGGTGATGTCGGGGAAGGCGTAAAAGGCGCCGCCCGGCTCCGTGCAGCGGAAACCGGGAATGGCGTTCAACGCCTCGACGATGACGCCGCGCCTCTCGTCAAAGGCGGCGACCATGCGGTCCACGGAGTCCTGGGGGCCGGTGAGCGCCTCGATTCCGGCGTACTGGGTGGCCGCGTTGACGCAACTGTGGCAGTTGATGGCGAGGCGCGTCGCCGCTGCCACCAGGGACGCCGGCCACACGCCGTAGCCCAGGCGCCAGCCGGTCATGGCATAGGTCTTGCTCCAGCCGTCGAGCATGATGAGGCGGTCGCGGATGGTCTCGTACTCCAGCAGGCTGACGTGGGTGCGGCCGTCGTACAGCATGCGGCTGTAGATCTCGTCGCTGAGGATGGTGACGCCGGGGTGGGCCTCGAGCCCTTCGACGAGGCGCTCGATCTCGGCGCGCGGGACGACGCCGCCGGTGGGGTTGGCGGGGCTGTTGAGGACGATGAGCCGCGTCGCCGGGGTGATGCGCTCCAGGACTTCCTCGGCGTTGAACGAGAAGCCGGTTTCCTCGTGCAGGGGCATGGGCACGGCCTTGGCGCCGGTGAAGTTGATGACCGATTCGTAGATGGGAAACCCGGGGTTGGGATAGAGGATTTCCACCCCCGGCTCGCCGAACATGATGATGGCGAAGAACATGGTCACCTTGCCGCCGGGCACCACCACCACGTGGCCCGGGTCGACGGCGACGCCGCGCATTTTCTCGATGTCCGCGGCGACGGCCTCGCGCAGGGGCCCGATGCCGCCGGCGGGGGTATAGCCGTGATGGCCGTCGCGCAGCGCCTTGACCGCCGCCTCGACGATGTTCTGGGGCGTGGTGAAGTCGGGCTGGCCGATGCCGAGATTGATGATGTCCCGGCCTTCCTCTTCCAGGGCCTTGGCGCGGGCCAGGACCTCGAAGGCCGATTCCGTTCCCAGCCGGGACATTCCGGCGGCCAAGCGTCCCATGGCGATCCCTCTCATGGCGCGTGCGTGGACGTGGGCCACGTTATGGTATACGGCGGCGCAAAGAGCAACGACAGACCGCCGGCCCGGGTGCCGTCCGGGCCCGGGCCGGCAGGGCCGGGTCGGGACGCCCGCCGCCGCGGCGGCGGGAATTTCGACGACGCCCGTGGTATAATCGCGCGATGGGAGCTAAAATGCCGCTCAGCCGCTACAAGGAAGGATTCGAACGCCTCGGCATAGTGGCGTTCGTCGTCATCGCCGTGGGTTTCGCCATTCTCCGCTTGGCGGCGGTTCCCTATGACCCACCGGCGGACTCCACCGCGCAGGGGCAGGCCATCAAAGCGGAATTGGTGCGGGAATGCGATGAAGGGGTCGTCGTGTTCGCCTATCTGTGCCGCAAAAGGGTGATAGCCAAATACCGGTGGGAGCACGAACGCGGCCAGGCGGGCATGGTCGTGATCGCTATCGTCGTCCTCATCGCGGCCTTCGTCTGCTACCGGACCTACCCCTGGGTGCGCGACGGTTTCCGGACCAAATAACCGGCCCCGGCGGGCGCTTGACGGGCCGCAGGCACGGGTCTACATCAGGGACCCCGCGATGGTGGCTGTAGCTCAGTTGGTTAGAGCACCAGATTGTGGATCTGGGGGTCGGGGGTTCAATTCCCCTCAGCCACCCCAACCCTCTCCCAAGGGGTTGATCGTCCGGGAAATCCGAGTCTTTCGCGGCCGTGGGCCCGAGCCGCCGGCGCCTCGCTGCCAATCGCCTCCGGGGCGATCGGTGCGAAACCGACGGATGGGACCGCCGGGGGTGCGCAAGCCGTCCGGCGTGGCATTGGAGAGGCGTGGCATTCCGCCCTTTTATTGCGGAAATTTTTTGCGTCCCATCCGCTGCCCCAACCCATCCGCGGGGCCGGCAAAAACGGGCTAGGCGACAAAATTGTTGGGGGTATTATAGGGCGGAATACCTGCGGCCAGTGGCCGGGCATTGCAGGGAGTGGAAGACCCATGACCGCAATCTACAGGTGGAACGGCGAATATTTCGGATTCCTCGCCGAGGACCGGTTGTACGCGGCGGACGGGACCTATCTGGGATGGAGCGAGGACGGTCAGGTCTGGCTGAACTCGGGGCGCTTCCTCGGCGAGATTGTCGAGGACCACTACGTCCTGAAAAGGATCGTCGACTGCCCGCATGCGCCGAAGCCGCCCCGGGTCGCCGTGCCGGGCGCTTCGCGGGCCGGGAAACCGCGCGCCGCGAAGGACCCTCTCGAGGGGTGGGTGGACGCCCTCGACGACGTATAGGGACGGGTGCACGGCGATACCCCGCCGCGCCCGCACGGGCGCGCCACGCCGGCGCCGCGCCGGGGCCCGGGCGCCGTCGACCAATATGGTGGCCCCGTCGGCCTTGGGCTCTTCGGTTTTGGCGAACTCGATGGCTGCCTTGCCGTGGCCGGTGTCCGCCCCCACGATGGCAATGATCAGCCCGTGAAGCAAAGAGGCTTTGATCTTATCGACCACTTGAGGAGGCAGCGCTTCGTAATCCAGCGCGTGGGAAAACCGGGCTAGGGTCCTGCTCAAGGAATCGGCCAATTTTGCACCTCCTCGGCGCGTCCAGTGCGGCTGGCGCGAGAGACCAAGGTTACCCCAAGTTTGCCGATGTTGATTAATCCGATCGCCGGGTAAATCGACCGGGTAAAGCGGCCGACTCTAACGTAACTGGGCCGTGGGAGATTGTATGCGTTCCCTCAGAATATGGTCAAATGGGAAAATGTTTAACCCCGGGTGGTTCCCGCCCGGCCACATTCATTCCAAGTCGTGCAACCGGTGGCCGATCAATCGCCGGAACACCGCCAGCAGCAGCACGGTGGCTATGATGATGCCGGCTATCCTGATGTCCCAAGGCCGGGTGGCCATGGCCAGCACGGTGCCCGCGGCCGGCGGACGCTCGGTGTCGGTACGGCCATGACGAAGATCAAGATCGCCACTACCAGAGCCAGTCCCAGGTCGCTAAATAAGGGCACGTCGAGCATCAAATCTTTCACCGGGCCCGCAGTCGATAAAAGGGCAAATGCCGAACCGATCAGCAACGCCAGGATATGGCCGCCGCACAGAGCGCGGGTACTGGCAACGCGCAATGATGGGTGTATGAACAGGGTCACCACGCTGGAGGCCAACCCGGCGGCCAGGGCGGCGTTGGACAGGGAATCCACAAATATGAGAATGATCAGCATGGCCAGGGTGGCCAGGCCGGCTTGAACCAGGTAACGGCGGGGGTTGCGGGCGAATCCGGGGTCTAGGATGTGCTGCCGGACGAAGATTTCCGGATGCGAGAGCGCGCTCAAACCCGCGAAGAGCCGATTGCCAAACAGTCCGCGCCGGGTTTCGGTGGTGCAATGGGCCGATTCCGTGTCCTCAGTCAAGCAGCGCAATCTCCGGGGGGTTAGATTACTTTCGGTTACAAACTCTGGACGAAATCAAGCCAAACCCGGGCGCAGGGCACCGGGAGAATGTGTTGTACGAATCCGGAGACGCCGGGGAACACCACCAGCCGTCCGTTGGGAAACAGGTCCGCGGCGCTGCGAAAATCGCCCAGCACCTCTTCCCGCAAGGTGGCGGCGGCCAATATCAGCGTGGGGGTCTGGACCGAGGACAATTGGGGGCCAAGGTCTCCGGCGGCATTTCGTTGAAAGCCGCTGACCACGTGGGCCGGTGTCGCGGCCATCTGGCCGGCGTACCACCTAATGTAGGCCGGGTCCACTATCTGAGGGTCAAGGCGGCGGGTGATGGTGCTTTCCACCCACGCCACCACACCTTCCTTTTCGATGAGGTCCGCGCTCTCCCCGTGATGAGGATCGTTGAAGCTGGTGGGTGAGGTGCATGCGGTGAGGGACAGCAACCTTTCCTGGTGTAGGGTGGCGAACCGCATGGAAATGGAACCGCCCACGGTTTCGCCTACCAGGTGTACCTTTTCCAGCTCTAGCTTGTCCATGAATTCCAACAGGTCGGCGGCGAAATTGTCCACCGACCATGGATAGCCCGGCTGGGGCACCGAAGACTGGCCCATGCCCCGCATGTCGAAACGGATCACCCGGTAATGCCGGGCCAGGATGGGGACCCAGCCGAACCACAGTTTGTGATTTTTGGCCATACCGTGGTGAAGGACCACCGTCTCGGGTTGGGTCCAAGGGTCGGTGAAGTCGTCGATCTTGTAATAGAGCTCTGTTCCGTCGTCCAAACGGGCTTTCATGTATGCACCTCTAGGTCTTCGGGCTAAGTCTTTAGGCCCTGTTCGACGAAGACGGAACGGGCGATCCGCATAGCGGTGCGGGTGGTGAAATATCCGCCGTAGAGCATCACCTGGATGAAGACCTCCATGATCTCCTGGGGCGACATGCCCACGCGTAACGCGCCCTCGATGCGCCGCCGTATCTGCCGGTCGTAAATGCCCAGGACGGTCATGGCGGAAAGGGCGCACATTGCCCGGCTCTTCTCGTCTAGGTTGGGGCGGGTGTAGATGGCGCCCCAGTGGTATTCGTTGATCAGCCGTTCCAACTGCATTTCCTGGGA
>JACZWD010000036.1 GCA_022572335.1 Pseudomonadota bacterium | reverse complement strand
CCTGCGCCCCGGCGCCCCGGAATGGCCCCGGGCGGTCGACGACCACTACGCCAGCATCGCCGAAATCCTGGGACTCATGGAACCGGACGAGCGCGTCCTCTTCGAGGACGACTACGCGCAGGCCACCGGCGTCCTCCCCGAGCCGATGATGAAACAAATGCGCGCCGGGCTGCTGTCGGACGATCCCGCCGCCCAGGCCTTCGCGGCCACGCGCCTTGACCGGTTGATGGACCCCGATCCGGACCTCGTCTCCGCCATCCCCGAAGACGAACGCCGCCGCGCCCAGGCCATCGCCGGGTTCGTGGACCTGGGTCTGCCGCCGTCCCGCATCGTCGAACTGGCGGAGGAAAAAATGGCGCAGCGGGTCCTCCCTTCCGAAGACCTTACCGGCGGTGCCGGCGACGATACGCCCGAAGGCAGCCAGGACGCTGCCGAGGGTTTCGGACCAAACGGAGATGCGACCGATTCGGACGACGATGCGATTGAACAACTGGCACAAAGGCAAGTGGACGGCAACGAACCACCTGCGCCATTGCCAAAAAGCGGTCCTCTGACGCTAAGTCCCACGGAACGAAGCAGGGCGCGTGCCGGGATCGCCACCCTTCGTGCACAGGGTGCGGGCACACTGCCCCACGAAGAAAAAGTCTTGATTCTGAAGCATCTGGGCACCAAAAAGATGTTCTCGCGGCGCGACCGCGAGGTTGTGCGGTCCATCTACGCCAACATTCCTCCCGATAAGGCATTCGAAAAGCACCAGGCGCCGAAGCGCCGTGCGTTGCTCGGCCGGCTGTCGAATGACGGGAAGGTTCAAGCCGCCATCAGGGACTGGCCGCGTATGACCGACGCCCAACGGCTGAACGCGTTGGAACGGGCGTTGGACATCCATGCCGCCGTCTTCGGAATCGAGCGGCCTAAGCTTGTGCCAAAACAATTTAAAGATAAGAGACAGACCGCTCGATACGACGAGAAAGACGACACCATCTTCGTCAATCCTGAGAAGTTCGATTCCTTTCCACGGTTCAGCGGAGACTCTTTTGGGACGGTCATCCACGAAGCCATGCACGCCTACCAATGGAAGCTGGTCAAGGATTATTGGTTCGGCAGACTGAAGCCGGACGATCCACGGTTTCGGCAGGCGGAGCTGTTCACCTTGAATCGTGGCCAGCTACAATTCAGGGCCCAAGAAGGGCAGCAGGACTACGAAAATCAGCCCGTCGAAAAGCACGCGAGAGCCGTCGGTAAGCTCGTAAAGGAAACTTTGGAACCAATGCCGCGGTGATGAACCGACGGACGTTTGCCATACGCCGCCGACCCGCAAAACCAAAGCCGAAAGCTATGCGTGAACACACTTTCACTTCAACCGGGTAATTGCGATCCTGTTCATGGCAGGGGACCGGCCCAAATCGCGCCAACCTGCGCTGACACTCGTGAGAATGTCGGGCCTGACGCCGCGGGAGAAAATATACTCCTTCACCGCCTGGGCGCGGCGGGCGCCGAGCGCCAGCGCTTCCGGTTTGCTCTTCACTTCGATCCTGTTCGTATAACCGATGATGACCACATCGGGCCCGCCCATCGAGACCAGTTCCACAGCTTGGCGTTTCAAGATATCTTTAGCCTCCGGACTCAACTCTGCCGAACCCGGCGCAAAGAATACGTAGTTGTAATTGGAATTCGTCGCGGTATCGTAAAAATAGTCGGGCAAATCATGCACCATCGGCGGCGGCCCCACCATGGGGCTCTTTTTTGGCGAAGGGTCGGCACCGGCCGGCGCATCCCCGGCAACCAGCGGCGCCCACGGCCCGATGCCCAGGGCAACAGCCAGAATCAACGCAGCGAAACGATTCATGCGAGCACTTCCACTCGTGTCATCGCCGATCCGGTTTCGGCACGGCACTGTGGCATGGAAAAAAAATTATAATACAACCCTCCACATAACAAACAAACGACAATACAATTATTAAATAGCGATTTTCCGGCCCACCACAGCCTCCGGCGCGCGCGCATCGGGCGCGCCAGGGGGCTCTCGAAAGCCGGCCTCGGCCCCCGGTTTCAAGGTCCTCCCGATCAAAGAGTCCCCGTTCCGCCGGCCGCGCCGCCCCCCCCTCAGCGTTTGCGCCAGGCCTGGGTGCGGCGCGCGATGCCGCGGGTGAGCAGGAAATGGAGCAGGCGCACCGTCGCCGACGTGTAGACGATCATCATGCCCATGGCGGCGGCGGGGGCGGTGTCGCCGGCGTCGTCCATGTTGAGCACCGCCACCGAGGCCAGTTGGGTGTCGGCGGAATAGAGGAAGATGACGGCCGACACCGTGGTCATGGCGTTGACGAAGAGGTAAATGCTGATGTCCAGGATGGCGGGCATGCACACCGGCACGGTGACGCGGACGAAGGTCCTGTAAAACGGCACCTTCAGCGACGAGGACACGGCCTCGAACTCCGCATCCATTTGCTTGAGCGCCGTCGTCGCGGTCAGGTGGCTGACGGTGTAGAAATGGGTGATGGTGCACAGCACCAGGATGATCAAGGTGTGGTAGATGAACCCCAGGGGGTTGCCGAGCGCGTTGAAGAAGAAGATATAGGCCAGGCCAAGCACGATTCCGGGCACCGCCAGGGGGATCATGCACATCAGCTGGATCAGGCCGCGCCCGTGCTCGAAGCCCTTGCTTTTTTCCACCAGGTAGGCTCCGGTGAAGATGACGGCGGTGCCGATCACCGCGGTCCACGCGGCCATTTTCAGGCTGTTCCAGAAGGCCCCCCAACTGCCGCCGTCCATGAGGTCGAACTGGTAGCTGTCAAGCACCAGGCTGAGGTTATAGGGCCAGAACTTGACCAGGGCGGCGAATTGGGCGACGGCCAGGATTCCGATGATGATGAAGGCGACGGTGCCGCAGAAAGCGAGCATGGCCAGGTCGAAACGGCGGTCCGGCCTGGGTTCGTAAGGCACGGCGCGGGCCGACAGCAGGGCCACCTGCTTGCCCTGGATCATGCGGTCGGCGATGAAGGCGAGCAGGGCGGGGGCGAGCAGCACCAGGCCGACCACCGCCCCCATCTGGAAGTTCCGTTGGCCGACCACCTGTTTGTAGATGTCCACCGCCAGCACGTTGTAACCGCCGCCGATCACCTTGGGCACGCCGAAGTCGGTGATGACCAGGGTGAAGACGACGAAACAGGCGCTGATCAGGCCGTACTTGGCCCCCGGCAGGGTGACGGTGAAGAAGGTCCTCAGCTTGCTCGCGCCCAGGGCCTCGGCGGCCTCGTACAGCCGGGCGTCGGACAGGGACAAGGCGGTGAAAATGATGAGAAGGGCATGGGGGAACGTCCAGAACACCTCGCCGATGACGATGCCGATGGGCCCGTAAATGGTTTCGCCCATCAAAAGCCCCTTGATCATGCCCTGGGCGCCGAACAGATAGCGCAGGGAAATGGCCGGCAGCAGCGACGGCGCCAGGATGGGGATCAGGGCGATGGCCTTGAACACGCCCTTGCCCGGCATGCAACTGCGGGTCAGCCCGTAGGCGTACCCGAAAGCGAGCCCGACGGTGATGACCATGCTGATCACGGAAACGGTCAGGCTGTTATTGATCGAATAGAACAGTGCCGGCGTGGCGAAATATTCGGCGTAATTGTCAAGCCCGATGAAGGTGCCGCGCTCGTCCTGGAAGCTCTTGGACAGGATGGTGTACAAGGGAAAAACCACGGCCACCAGCAGGTAGACGCCGATGACGGCGAGGCCGGCCCGCATCACCCAGTCTTCGCGGCCGACCTTGGGCTTTACCAGCGGAGCCTCGATGACACCTGCCTGCGGGCCGTCGGTCATGGGGATTTCCGGCCTACGTGCCCGCGAAGACCCGGATCCGGTCCGCGGGAAAGGCAACGGTCAGGGTCTTGCCCACTTCGATGCCCAGGTCGCGCACCAGGTTGACCGAAAAATCGGCCTGGAACCGGGTGTTCTCCACCCCCTTGGCGGTCAGGCTGGCGCGGTAGAACGAGCCCAGGAATTCCAGGTCGGCGACCGTCGCCTCGAAGGCGTTGGGAGCGCCGGACTCGACGGCGCGGGTGACGATGTCCTCGGGCCTCAGGCACAGGGTCACCGCCGTGCCTTCGTCCAGCCCGTCCGTGCCCTCGATGGCGGACAACTCCACGCCGTGGAGGCGCACCGTGCCGTCCCCGCCGGCCACCGCGGACAGGAAGTTCATGGCGCCGATGAAATCGGCGACGAAGGGGCTCGCCGGGCGGCGGTAGATCTCCAGCGGCGTCCCCACCTGATCGATGACGCCCTCGTTCATGACCACGATGCGGTCGGCCATGGTCAGGGCCTCTTCCTGGTCATGGGTGACCATGATGGTGGTGACGCCGAGCTGGCGCTGGAGTTCCTTGATCTCGTGACGCAGGCGCAGGCGCACCTTGGCGTCCAGGGCGCTCAGCGGCTCGTCCAGCAGCAACAATCCCGGCGACGTGGCCAGGGCGCGGGCCAGGGCGACGCGCTGCTGCTGGCCGCCGGAAAGCTGGGCGGGGTACTTGGGGCCCTGGTCCGGCATGCCGACCAGTTGCAGCAGTTCGTCGACGCGGGCGGTGATGTCCGCCTTGGCCATCTTGCGGTTCTCGAGGCCGTAGGCGACGTTCTTGAAGACCGTGAGGTTGGGAAACAACGCGTAGGACTGGAAGACGATGCCGAAATCCCGTTCCGTCGGCGGCAGGTTCGAGATATCCCGGCCCGCCTGCTCGATGCGGCCGCTGGTCTGGATGTCGAGCCCCGCGATGGCGCGCAGCAAGGTGGTCTTGCCGCACCCCGAAGGACCGAGAAAGCACACGAACTCGCTTTCAAAGACCTCCAGGCAGATATCCTTGATGGCCGCGAAGTCACCGAACTTCTTGGTGACGTTTTCGACCTTCAGATACGGGGCACGCGCCTCGTTCATGGCAGCCGGTGGCTCCGTCCCTATGAAAATCCCGTTTCTTATTGCGTCTTATTGCGTCTTATCGCGGCAAGGAAAAATCCCCAGCCCGCCCCCCACGGGGCCGACTGGGGATTCCAGGGTATCAGGCCCTGCCTGTCAACCGGGCGGCGGTCCTACTTCTTCTTTCTTGGTTCGGATTTGGCGTCGTAGCGCGCGGTCCACTTTTTCACGATCCGCGCTTTGTTGGCGCCGGCCCAGGCGAAGTCATTCTTGATCATCTTGCCGCCGACATCCGGGAAATCCTTGACCGGGTTGGGTATGCCCGGAAGGGCGACCTCGGCGTACCCCGGTGCGTGGAGCTCCATGGACTTGCGGGAAATCGTCCAGTCGGCCAGGGCCCTCGCCGCCGCCAGGTTCTTGGTGTTCCTGACGATGGCCATGGCTTCAACCTCCCAGCCCAGACCTTCCTCCGGGGTAATCAGCACCAGTGGGGCGCCTGCGGCCCTGGACTTGACGACGCGGTAGGCGAACGAGACGCCGATGGGAATCTCGCCGGCCGCCGCCAGCTTGCAGGGCTTGGACCCGGAATGGGTATAGCGGGAAATGTTCTTGTGCAGGGCGTCCATGAACTTGAAAGCGTCCTCCTCGCCCCACATCTGAATCCAGCTCGAGACGTCGAGATACGCGGTGCCCGAAGAGCCCGGATTGGGCATGATCACATGGCCCTTGTAGACGGGCTTGGTCAGGTCCTTCCAGGTTTTCGGAATCGGCAGATTGTTCTTCTTGCCTTCGATGGTGTTATAGCAGACCGCCGCCACGTAGGCACGCTGGCCCACCCACAGGGGCGGGTTGTTCTTGGGGTCCACGTACAAAGGGTTCAGTTTTTCGACCCCCTTGGGCGCGTAAGCCTGGAAGTAATCGTATGGGATCAGCTGCAAAAGGACGGTCGCGGCCATACCCCAGACGATATCGGCCCTGGGGTTGTCCTTCTCGGCAAGGAGCTTGGCGCCCATGATGCCGGTCGAGTCGCGGACCCATTTGATGTTGATGTCCGGGTAGTCCTTCTCGAACGCATTCTTGAATTTGGCCAGCTCGTCCGCCTCGATCGAGGTGTAGACCAGCAGGTCGGTCTTGGCCACGGCGCCGCCGCCGCCAACGCCGAGGGCGAAGACTCCCACGGCCAAGGCCGCCGTGAGCCGTGTCAACAGATTGGTTCGCATGAAATAGGCCTCCATCTCCCTGGTAAACGATGCGCAGGGGAATGCCTCTCGTGGGCTTGGTGTGGATGGCACCCCCCTGGACAACTGGTGTTGTTCTTTGCGGTTGGCGGGCACGCAACCGGTCCCTTGCCCGCGCTGGTGACCATTGTTCCACAGAAATCGGGGATTTTCCATACATGCTTGCCGGCCGGACGCGCCGGCAGCCCGGGACGGCCGGCCCCGCGATCCCTTGATCACGGCCCGTGACCCGTGGCCGCCCGCAAACGGGGCCGGCCTTGACGCCCATGGGGGGGTTGGGCAAAGTCGCACCGGTTGGAGGGGCGTCCATGCTCGCCGAACAGCGGCGCAGTTTGATCCTCGATATCGTCGCCGAGCAGGGCTCGGTCTCGGTAACCGAGCTTTACCGGCGGCTCAAGGTGTCGCGCGAGACCATCCGCCGCGACATCACCCGCCTGGCGACGGAGAACCGCCTGTGCAAGACCCACGGCGGGGCGCTTTCGCTGGACTCCCGGGAGCCGGCCTTCGCCGAGCGCATGTCGGTCAACCTGCCGGGCAAGCGCGCCATCGGGCGGGTGGCCGCGGCCCTGGTGCCGGACGGCGCCTCGCTCATCATCGACGCCGGGACCACGGCGCTGTGCGTCGCCGAGGCCCTGACGGGGCGCCGCCAGCTCACCGTCTATACCAACGACATCCACGTCGCCGGCCGGCTGGCCGGGCGCAACGACAACCGGGTCTTTATCCTGGGCGGCGAGCTTCAGGCCGCCGAGGGCGCCACCATGGGCCGCGACGCCACCGCCATGCTGGCCAACTATTTCGCCGATTTCGCCTTCGTCGGGGCGGGGGCGTTGTCGTCCCATCCCTGGCTCATGGATTACTCCCGCGAGGCCGCCGAGATCAGGGCCCAGATGCTGGCCCTGGCGCGCACGCCGGTGCTCCTCGCCGACCACACCAAGTTCGACCGCATCGCGCCCGTGCGCGTCGCCAACCTGGACAAGGTCACCCACCTGATCGTCGACCGCGAGCCCGAAGGCGCCATGGCCAGGGCCCTGGCCACCCTCGCGGCCGAATTGCTCATAGCCGGCGGGGAAGGCGGCTGATACACGGGGCGCCGGACGGGCCCGGGCGGGCCGCGCCGATAAAAGCGTCAACGTACCTCGGCGTCCTCTGCGTTAAGAAAAATCAAACGCGGAGAAGACAGGGAGAACGGGAAGAGGACCTTAACGCTTGCGCACGAACAGGAAGTCGCCGCCTTCGTGGCCGGCCTTGCGCACGTCGGAATATTCGGGCGTCTGGTTGGCGCCGAGCATCACCGGACGCCGTATCTGGCTGAACAGCCCGGTCCCGTCCATGACGCTGGTATTCGCCTTCAGGACATCGATGAAGGCGGTGGCGAACGGCGAATGGCTGCCGCTGCCGGCATCCGCGACCGGCTCCAGCCCGCCGGACGTAAGCGCCACCCGCGTGCGCTTGCGCGCCATCCGCTGCCCGTAGTCGCCGCTGCGCAATTCCACCTTCGCGCCGCGCTCCCATCTCCGGAGGGCCGGAGGGTTCGCGCGGCGTCCTATCCGGCCACCGCGAACGCCAACACGCTCACGGTCCACACCATCACGCCGGCGATCGTGATTCGGACTGTCTGCTGCCACATGGTTTCCATCCCCTGTTCGGGTTGATGTTGCGTGGAACGTTAGACCAATACAACCCGGCGCGCAGTGATCGGCGTCACAGGGAATTTTTTTCCGGCGGTTTCAGAAAAAAAAGAAACCGGCCCGGCAAGGGAGCCGGTGCGCTGGTGGCCCGTGTCTATTCGCCGACGCGGAAGGTGCGGAAGACGAAATCCAGATTTTTCCGCAATCTCTTGTTGTGCGCCTTGTTCTCCGTCGTCTTTTCACGCGGGCGCCATTCGCCGCTCTCCCGGGCCAGGGCCTCGGCGAGCATCCATGTATGCAGGAACGTTCGTCCGGTCAGCCCGCGCACCGCCTGAACCTGGCCGGCGCTCAGCCGGCTCGTTTCCAGGTCCGGCAGGCGCGCCGGGTCGATCGCCATCGGATCCACCTCCGCATAGGCCATGAGCTTGGCCTCGTCGTCGCCGGTCAGCGCCATCCGCTCCCCGAGCGCCTGGCGAAAACGCCGCGCCGAGGAGAACGCCTGGCCCCTGAGCTCGCCAAGCCGGTCGGTCTTCACCCCGGCCCGTTCCAGGCGCTCGAGCACCGGCTCGGACAGCACGTACGGCACCGGGCGGTACACCGTCTGGCCGAAGACGTTCTGCAGGAAGAACAGGCCGATGAAGCAGACGAGGCCGGCGAGCAGCGGAGTCAGCACCCATCCCATGCCGATGCCGCCCAGCACATTCCAGCGGATTCCCCGCCCGCCCTTGAGGATGGCGATACCGAGAACGGCGCCGACGACGGCCTGGGAGCTGGACACCGGAACCAGCGGGATGGTCGGCAGCCCGTTGGCGGCGAGCATCCGCTCCAGGCCTTCCGAGGCGAACAGAATGAGGACCAGGGAATGGGCGACGACGACGACCCACGCGGCCACCGGCGACAACGGCATAAGGCCGCTCCCCACCGTCAGCATCACCCGCTTGGAATAGGTGAGCACGCCGACGGCGATGGCGAGTCCTCCGATCAGGAAGAGTTGCTGGGCCGCGGTAAACGTGGCCAGGCCGAAGACGGAGAAATCGCTGAACGGCGAAGACGCGACGAAAACGCCCACCACGTTGGCGATGTTGTTGGCGCCCAGGCTGTAGGCGCCGAACGCGCCGGCCAGGATCAGCCCCAGCCGGGTGTAGGCGTCCGTGCGCAGCAGGTGCAGCCTGGAGGTGCGCAAATACGCGGTGACCATCTTGAACAGCACCATGGCGAAGCCGGCCGCCAACAGCGGGCAGAGGACCCAGGTGCTGAGGATCTTGAACAGCGTGTCGGTGTCGGTCACGGTCTCGCTGAACAGGTTCCAGCCCAGGATGCCGCCGATGATCGCCTGGGTGGTGGAGACGGGCAGGCCGAACTTGGTCATCACATAGACCGCGAGGGCGGCGGAAAAGGCGGCCATGAAGGAGCCGGCCAGCGCGTTGACCGCGCCCAGCCTGCCCAGGGTCTCGGCCGGGCCGGCGCCGCTGATCACGGCGCCGAGGACGACGAACACGCTGCAGATCACGGCCGCCGTGGTGAAGCGGATCATCTGCGTGCCGACCGCGGTGCCGAACACGTTGGCGGCGTCGTTGCCGCCCAGCGCCCAACCGAGGAACAGGGCGCTGCTCAGGAACAGCAGAACCGCTATATCCACTTAAACGGTCCGTTTGATGGCGTAGATGGTCAGCCGGTCGGCGACGTCCTCGGCCCTGTCGGCCACGTTGTCGATGTGCTCGACGAAGTCGCGCAAATGCACCTTGTGGCTAAGCGGAAGGTCGGAGGCGAAAATCGCCCGTTTCAGCTTGGTGCTCACCTTGTCGGCTTCCTTTTCGTAGAACATCACCTTGTGCATGTGATCGCTGACGGACGCGATGTTGCGGAAAAATGCCCTCGACGCCAGGACCAGGGATTCGACGCCCTGCACCGCGGTCTCGGTCAGCGCCGCGTAGTCGGCGTGGTACTCGGAAGGGATGTCCGGGGTTTCGATGGAGAAGCTCCACAAGGCGCCCTCGAAAAGGTTGAGCACGGAATCCAGGTTTTCCAGCAGGCCCAGGACGTCGCCCCGGGACTCGGGGATCAGCGTCTCGGCGTATAACTGGGTTTCGACGGATCGGCGCAGGCGGTCGGCGGTGCTTTCCAGTTGGTTGACGTGACGAAGCTTTTCGTCGAACTCCTCGGTCCTCCCGTCGGCCAGGTACAGCTTCACCGCGTGCTCGAAGACCATGCCGGACTCGGACAGCTTGTCGAGGAAATCGTCGATCTCGGTTTCCAGCGACTTGGTCCGGCGGAAGAGCGCCAATTCCTTCGTCAATGCCATGCCTGCCTCCCCCTGAAACGGCCTTCTCCGCCGCCCCCGCGCCCCTCGGCCGGGGCGCCATGCCGGTGCGGTCCTTACGTTTGCGCCGCATCATGACGGTACCACAGAATCGGGCAGGAACGGGAATCTTCTCCCAGCCGCCGCCGGGCGCGGACGCTTCAATACGCCTGGATGCGTTCGCCGTTGCGCGTGCAGGCGGGCCGGGCCAGCTCGACGAAGAGGTCGGTGATGCTGTCCGCGGGCTCGAGCGTCATCGGATCCTCGCCGGGGAAGGCCCGGGCGCGCATGGCCGTGCGGATGGCGCCGGGGTCGAGCAGGTTGACCCGCACGTTGGTCTCGGCCACCTCGGCCGCATAGATGCGGACCAGTGTTTCCAGGGCCGCCTTGCTGACCGCGTATGCCCCCCAATAGGGCCGCGCGCCGACGCCCGAGGTGACGAAGATGGCGCGGCCCGCGTCCGAGAGGCGAAGCAGCGAATCGAAGCTGCGGATGAGCCGCCAGTTGGCGGTCAGGTTGATCGCCATCACCTGGTCCCAGGTCTTCGCGTCGATGTGGCCGAGCGGGCTGAGGGTGCCGAGTGCGCCGGCGTTGCCGATGAGGATGTCGAGGCGCTTGAAGCGCTCGAAGACGGCGGCGCCCATGCGGTCGATGGCGTCGAAGTCGGTCAGGTCCCCGGGCACCAGGGTGACGCTGCCGCCCAGGGCGCGGACCTCGTCGTCCAGCTCTTCCAGGGCGCCCTGGGTGCGCGCCGCTAGGATCAGGTGCGCCCCTTCCCGGGCGAAGCGCCGCGCCACCGCCGCCCCGATGCCGCGCGAGGCGCCGGTGACCAGGGCGATGCGTCCCTCCAGGGCCCGCCCGCCCGTGGCCGTTCGGGGCGTTTTGCCCCGCTTGGGCGGGGCGCCGCCGCCGGCATCGGACATGGTTATCCTTGCTCGGTCAGGAGCGACAGCTGCACGGGAACGGGTCCGTCTTCCCGGTCGGCCAGCCGGATCGGGTAGTCGCCGGTGAAGCAGGCGTCGCAGTACTGGGGACTGTCGGCGTCCCGGTCGGCGTCGCAGACCGCCCTGTACAGGCCGTCCAAGGTGATGAAGGCGAGGGTATCGACCCCGATGTGCCGGGCCATGGCCTCGACGTCGTAGTTGGCGGCCAGCAGTTCCGAGCGCTCGGGCGTGTCGATGCCGTAAAAGCACGAATGCGCGATGGGCGGGCTGGAGATACGCATGTGGACCTCGCTGGCGCCCGCACTGCGCACCATCTCCACGATCTTCAGCGACGTGATGCCGCGGACGATGGAATCGTCCACCAGGACCACCCGCTTGTTCTTCAGTTGCGCGATGTTGGCGTTGTGCTTGAGCTTGACGCCAAGGTGGCGGATCTGGGACGTGGGTTCGATGAAGGTGCGGCCCACGTAATGGTTGCGGATGATGCCCATCTCGAAGGGCGCTCCCGCCTCCTCCGCGTAGCCGATGGCGGCGGGGACGCCGGAGTCGGGCACCGGCACCACCATGTCCGTCTCGACGGGCCTTTCCCGGGCCAGCTCGGCGCCGATGCGCTTGCGCACCGCGTACACGTTCTTGTCCTCGACCACGCTGTCGGGGCGGGCGAAGTAGATGTACTCGAAGATGCAGAACCGTTGCTTCGCCGGGACAAAGGGCTTCACGCTGCGCACCCCGTCCCGTTCGATGATCACGATCTCGCCCGGTTCCACGTCGCGGACGAATTCGGCGCCGATGATGTCGAACGCACAGGATTCCGACGCCAGGATGTAGGCGCCGTCGATGCGGCCCAACACCAGCGGCCGGACGCCTATCCTGTCGCGCACGCCGATCAACTGGGTTGCGGTCAGCGCGACCAGGGAATACGCCCCCTCGACCTGGCGCAGGGCGTCGATCATGCGGTCGACCACCGTCGTCTTACGGCTGGTGGCGATGAGGTGGATAATGACCTCGGTGTCCATGGTGGATTGGAAGATGCAGCCGCGCCGGACCAGGGATTTGCGCACCGAATAGGCGTTGGTCAGGTTGCCGTTGTGGGCGATGGCCAGGCCGCCGAATTCGAATTCGGCGAACAGCGGCTGGACGTTGCGCAGGATCGTGCCGCCCGTGGTCGAATAGCGCACATGGCCGATGGCCAGGTCGCCGGGAAGCCGGCGGATGACGTCTTCGGAGTTGAAGTTGTCGCCGACCAGCCCGAGGGCCCGGTGGCTGTGGAAGTGTTCCCCGTTGAAGGTGACCATACCCACCGCCTCCTGGCCCCGGTGCTGCAGCGCGTGCAGGCCGAGGGCGGTGTGGGCGGCGGCGTCGGCATAGCCGAAGATCCCGAACAGGCCGCATTCCTCGCCCAGGTGGTCGTCGTCGAAGCGATGGGTTTTCGGCATACCTAGTGTCCTGTAAACCGGAACTTACTTGGCTTGTTGGCTGCTGTCGATCAGCCTTTCCATGTCGCGGCGTTCGTGCGCACCGTAGCCGCCGGGCGCGCCGGTGTCGCTGGCCTTGGGTCGCGCACTCAACATTTGGCGCATCGCCTTTTCCGTATCAAGGATCCTTTGCGCCTGTTCGCGGGCATCGTCGACAGCGGCGGCGCCATCGTCGTCGTCGGGGATCAGCGACCGCAAAAGCCGCGCCCCGGCCTCGATCACCGGCATGCTGCGGGCCGAGCGCAGCCACGGCGGTTGCTCGGACACGGGCTGCACCATTTCCACGCCCACGTAGGCGAGGCTGACCAGCGCCGCGCCGCGGACGATTCCGAACAGAAATCCAAGCGACCGGTCAAGGGCGTTCAACATGCTCGCCTGGACCCGTTTGGAAATCTTCCGGGTGACGATCGACAGGACGACGAGACTGACGATGAAAACGACCGCGCCGGCGGTCAGATCGGCAGCCCACTGCAGGTCGATCAGGTCGCGGGCAAACGGTTTCACATAGGGGAAGCCGTAGATGGTGGCGAAAATGGCGCCGATCCAACCCCCCACCGCCAGCACCTCGTGGACGAAGCCGCGCACATACGCCAACAGCGCCGAGACCAGCAGCACCACGCCGACGCCGATGTCCGTGACATTGACCGGCAGGCTATCCATGGCCGCCCTGGTCGCCGGTCAGGGGAGCCATGTCCGGCCGTCGTCCCGCGGCCGCCCGAATTCCCCCGCCGCCCGGGGCGCGGAACATGGCGAGCAGGTCCTTGAGCTCGGTGATTTCCCGGACCTCCAGTCCGCTGTCCTTGCCCCGGCCCCGCCGCGCACCAGGTCCGGGCCGGCGCTCGGGCGTGATGGCGCGCCGGAATCCCAGCTTGGCCGCTTCCTTCAGCCGGGTGTCCGTGTGGGCCACCGCCCGCACCTCGCCGGACAGTGCGATCTCGCCGAACACCGCCGTCTCCGGGGCCAAGGGCACGCCGCTCGCCGCGGACGCCAGCGCCGCCGCCACCGCCAGGTCGGCGGCCGGTTCGCCGATCCTGAGGCCACCGGCGACGTTCAGGTAGATGTCGCTGCCGGCGAGCGCCAGGCCGCAACGGGCCTCCAGCACCGCGATGATCATGGCCAGGCGGCCCGAGTCCCAGCCGACCACGGCGCGGCGTGGCGTGGCCAGGGCCGAGGGCGCGATCAGGGACTGGATCTCCACCAGCAGCGGGCGGGTGCCTTCCATGCCGGCGAAGACGCAGGCGCCGCTCACCTCGCCCTGACGCTGGGCGAGGAACAGGGCCGACGGGTTGGGCACCTCGATCAGTCCGCCATCGGTCATTTCGAAGACGCCGATCTCGTCCGCCGGACCGAAGCGGTTCTTGACGGCGCGCAGGATGCGGAAGTGGTGGCCGCGTTCGCCCTCGAAGTAAAGCACCGTGTCCACCATGTGCTCCAGCACCCGCGGGCCGGCGATCAGCCCTTCCTTGGTGACGTGGCCGACCAGGAACACGGTGAAGCCCCGCTGCTTGGCCAGGCGGATCAGTTCCTGGGCCGAGGTGCGCACCTGGGCCACCGTGCCGGGGGCGGAGTCAAGGGTGTCCACGAACATGGTCTGGATGGAATCGATGACCACGATCTCGGGCCCGCCGGCCTCCGCCAGGGAGGCGGCGATGTCGCGCACCGAGGTGGCGGCCGCCAGTTGCACCGCCGCCCCGTCCAGGCCCAGGCGTCGGGCGCGCAGGCGCAACTGATCGATGGATTCCTCGCCCGAAATGTAGGCGCAGCGGACCTCTCCCGACAGCGCCGCGGCGACCTGGAGAAGCAGGGTGGACTTGCCGATGCCCGGATCGCCGCCGACCAGCAGCGCCGAGCCGCGGACCAGGCCGCCGCCGGTGACCCGGTCGAATTCCGCGATCCCGGTGGCCCGGCGCGGCGCCGGGTCGGCCTTGCCGTCGAGGGCGGCGAAGGCAAGCTTGCGCCCGCGTTTCCGGCCCAGGCCCCGGGGCGCCGCGTCGACGGGCGCCTCCTCGACCAGCGAATTCCAGGCGTTGCAGGCCTCGCAGCGGCCGCCCCACTTGGGGAAGCTGGCCCCGCATTGCTGGCAGACATAAAGGGCAGATTCGCGGGCCAGACGCCGGTCCTCCAGGGCATGGGGCGCAGGGTCGACGGACGGTCACCGGCCGTCCTCAGACACCCTGCGTTTACGGGATTCGGTGGGCCAACACAAGGCGTCTATCAAGGCGTCCGTACCGTATGCCGGCCCTCGACCCCGCTTCCTTGCCTCCGGTGCCGTCTTCCTTCATAACCAGATAACGGGTGGGTGAGGTTTCAACCTCCACGACCGCGCGAAGGGGGTTCCATGCGTTCAGGTCTGGCTTGCGCGCTGCTTTTGATTCTCGCCGTTACCATGGCGGGACAGGCAGGGGCGGCGGCGGAAAACGCGGGCACGGCGAAGGCGGCGGCCACCCCGGCTCCCGCAACCGCTCCGGCCGCGCCCGGAACAGACCAAGGGACTACCAACCTCCGTCGGGAACAGAACTTATTGGACCGGGACCTCAAACACCTGGACGAGACGACCCGCCTGCGCATCGAGGGCCTCCAGAAGCAAATCAGCGCACAGGACCTGCGGGTCGAAGATTTGTCATTAAGCGCGGCACAAAACTCAAACACCATCACACTTCTGGCAGTTTTCATTGCACTCGCGACCGTAGCGGCTGCATTCACCGCATACTTTTCCGCCCGCAAGCAGGCGGAGGATGTGGTCGAAAAATGGATTGACAAGGAGGGCGCCAAAATCCTGGAGCAGCTGACCGCGGAGGCAAAGGATAAGATCGATAAGATGGTCGACGACGCTGGGCGTGAGATCCGCGTCATGCTGGAAGCTTTCAAAGCAAAGGGGGCGGAGATCGATGAAATCTTGGATCGAATCAGTGGTTCGGTTGCGAGGCGCGAGGAAGCGGCAATCTCGCCCGATGACAAGGCGGAAATCGACCGCGCCTCGCGGGAGGCCAAGGCCAAGCCAGACTCCGAAAAGATGTTCCCTGACTGGTTTTCGATGGGTATCGACGCCTATCTTAACGACAATTACCTAAGGGCGGCGGAAGCTTTCAATCACGCGGCCCGTTCGAAGGAAGCGACCCCCGTTCACAAGGCCATGGCGCTTGTCAACAAGGGCGTGGCACTCCAAAAGGCCGCGAAATTGGAGGACGCGATAGCGGCCTCGGACGAGGTGGTGCGGCGGTTCGGCGACGCCGAGGAGCCGGCATTGCGTGAAACGGTCGCCGGGGCGCTGTTCAACAAAGGCGTGGCGCTCGGAGAGGCCAAGAGATTGGAGGACGCGATCGGGGCCTACGACGACATAGTGCGGCGGTTCGGTGACGCCGAGGAGCTAGCATTGCGTGAACAGGTCGCCAAGGCACTGTTCAACAAGGGCGGGACGCTCGAAGAGGCCAAGAAGTTGGAGGACGCAATAGCGGCCTACCACGAGGTAGTGCGGCGGTTCGGTGACGCCGAGGAGCCGGCATTGCGTGAAGCGGTCGCCAGGGCGCTGTTAAACAAAGGCGTGGCGCTCGGAGAGGCCAAGAGATTTGAGGACGCGATCGGGGCCTACGACGACA
>JACZWD010000035.1 GCA_022572335.1 Pseudomonadota bacterium | reverse complement strand
GGTCGCGACCGGCATGTACGAGCTGAGCCGGCGCCGCGAGGAGGGCCTCGATATCTCCCGGGGGCATGCCTTCGACGTCTTCCGATCCCCGTCGATCGGCTCCATCGCGACGCTCGGCGTCGTGCTGATGGCGATCTACTTCGCGTGGTTGAGTGCAGCGTGGGCCATCTACGAGGCAAACTTCGGCAATGCGGCGCCGGCGTCGATTGAAGAGTTCGCCCGCCAGGTCTTCACCACACCCGCCGGCTGGACACTCATCATCGGGGGCAGCGGCGTCGGCTTCCTCTTCGCCGTCGTCGTGTTGACTCTCAGCGTGGTGTCCTTCCCGATGCTTCTGGATCGGGACGTCGGCGTCATGACGGCGATGCAAACGTCGGTACGAGCGGTTCTCGCGAACCCGATGACGATGGCGATTTGGGGCCTCATCGTCGCCGTCGCCCTGCTGATCGGATCCTTGCCCTTGTTCGTCGGCCTCTCGGTCGTGGTGCCGGTGCTCGGACATGCAACCTGGCATCTGTATCGCAAGGTCGTGGAGCGCTGACGCGCCCCGTTAACCCTAATTCTGTGCGAGCCGTAACGGAGTAGGCGCGCTTGAAGGGCGCCAATCGCCTGCTTTGACGCCAACCGCGGGGGCGGCGAAACGCATCCTATTCCGACATCTTGATGATGATGCTGAAGTACATGAAGGCCGCGGCCGCGACGAGAATGGATGCCAAGACCCAGTTGTTCATTACCGCAACCCCCGGAGGGCGCGCATCGGGGGTCTCTTTCTGTTCTTCCTGCCGGTTGTTCCGGGCGCAAACGTGAACCCGCCGCCGCCGCCGGGACGCGGTCGGGGGCAGGGCCGGCATCATCGCGGCGGCACCCGGGAAAATAAAGTCCACCCCCGTCAGGGCGGCGTGTTCCATGATCTAGGTCAAGGGCAACGATTATCCGAACGCGGTATGGATCACGCTCAGGGAATCGGTCATAAACTGCTGTCCGACACAGGATTGTCATGGTAGCACAGCGTCACCAACGGTCCAGAAACAGGGAGACTAAGCTCCATCCGACCGAAAAAAGACATCGGTGAAACACGGCGGCATATTCGTTTATCGGTTCCATTCGGGCGGGAGTTATGATCAAGAGACTACGTGTCCTTGCGCCGCTGATCGCGGCGTGCGCCGCGGCGGGAAGCGCCCTGGCGGCCGCCCCGGAGCCCTGGCGGCTCGGGTTCCAGGCGGCGGCGTCGCCGGTGATGGAAAGAATCAGCGAATTTCACAACCTCCTGTTGGTCATCATCACCGGTATCACGGTGTTCGTTCTTGGACTGATGGTCTATGTGGCGCTGCGCTTCAACGAGAAGAGCAACCCCGTGCCCTCGAAGACCACCCACAATACCGTGCTCGAAGTGCTGTGGACGGCGGTTCCGGTTGTCATCTTGATGGTCATCGCGGTTCCGTCATTCAAGCTGCTTTACTTCATGGACCGCGCCCAGAATGCGGAAATGACGATCAAGGTGATCGGCCACCAGTGGTACTGGTCCTATGAGTATCCCGATCACGGGAATTTCACCTTCGACAGCCTCATGGTGCCCGACGACGAACTGAAAGACGGGCAGCCCCGCCTGCTCGCGGTGGACAACAAGGTGGTTCTCCCCATCGATACCGACATCCGCATTCTGCTGACCTCGGACGATGTGCTTCACGCCTGGGCGGTTCCGGCGCTGATCACCAAGCTGGACGCCGTGCCCGGACGCATCAACGAGACCTGGATGCGGATCAACCGCGAAGGCACGTATTACGGGCAGTGCTCGGAACTGTGCGGCGTCAACCACGGCTTCATGCCCGTCGCCGTCGAAGCGGTTTCGAAAGAGACCTTCCAGGCATGGGTCAAGACGGCCAATAAGGAATTCGCGCGCGCCGATAGCGACGCCCTGCAGGTGGCTGAGACGGGCACCGGCGCCCGTTAGGGCTCGGCAAGACCGGGGCGAACGAAGGAAACAGGATGGCTTACGGAGCTTCGGCAACAGCCCACGACGCACACGAACACATACCGACCGGGTGGCGGCGGTGGCTGTATTCCACCAACCACAAGGACATCGGCACCATGTACATGGTGCTCGCCATGATCGGCGGCGTCGTCGGTGGCGCAATGTCCTGGTTTATCCGCCTGGAACTGGCGGTGCCCGGCATCCAGTACATCGACGACTTCCAGTTCTACAATGTGCTGGTCACCGCCCACGGCCTCATCATGGTGTTCTTCGTGGTCATGCCGGCGCTGATCGGGGGCTTCGGCAACTGGATCGTGCCGCTGATGATCGGCGCCCCCGACATGGCCTTCCCGCGCATGAACAACATCAGTTTTTGGTTGCTGGCGGCGGCCCTCATTCTGCTGGTGACGGCGGCATTGATCGGAGGAGGCCCGGGCACCGGCTGGACCGTCTATCCGCCCTTGAGCAACGCCGAATACCATCCGGGTCCGGCCGTGGACTTCGCCATTCTCAGCCTGCACCTGGCCGGCGCCTCATCGCTCCTCGGCGCCATCAACTTCATCACCACCATCTTGAACATGCGCGCGCCGGGCATGACCCTGCACAGGATGCCCCTGTTCGTATGGTCGATCCTGGTGACCGCTTTCCTGCTGCTGCTCGCGATGCCGGTGTTGGCCGGCGCGCTGACCATGCTGCTGACGGACCGCAACTTCGGCACCAGCTTCTTCGACGCGGCGGGCGGCGGCGACCCGATCCTGTGGCAGCACCTGTTCTGGTTCTTCGGCCATCCGGAAGTGTACATCATGATCCTGCCCGGATTCGGGGTCATCAGCCAAGTGGTGTCCACGTTCTCCAGGAAACCGGTCTTCGGATATCTCGGCATGGCCTACGCCATGGTGTCCATCGGTGTCATCGGGTTCATCGTGTGGGCGCACCACATGTACACGGTAGGCCTGGACGTCGATACCCGCGCTTACTTCGTCGCCGCGACCCTGGTCATCGCGGTCCCCACGGGGATCAAGATCTTCAGTTGGATCGCCACCATGTGGGGCGGCTCCATCCGGTTCGACACGCCCATGCTGTGGGCCATGGGTTTCATCGCCCTGTTCGTGGTCGGCGGCGTGACGGGACTCGTGCTCGCCAATGCCGGCGTCAATACGGCGGTGCATGACACCTATTACGTTGTCGCCCACTTCCACTACGTGCTGTCGCTGGGCGCGGTGTTCTCCATATTCACCGCCTTCTACTACTGGATCGGCAAGATGACCGGCCGGCAGTATCCCGAGACGCTGGGAAGGATCCACTTCTGGCTCACCTTCGTCTCGGTTAACCTTTTGTTTTTCCCCATGCACTTCCTGGGACTGCAGGGCATGCCGCGGCGTATTCCCGACTATGCGGACGCCTACGCCGGCTGGAATTTGGTGAGCAGCTTCGGTGCCTTGTTGACGGCGCTGGCGACGGTGTTGTTCTTCTACATCGTGTACCGGACCTTTACCGCCGGCGAGAAGGTCGCCGCCAACCCGTGGGGCGAGGGCGCCACCACCCTGGAGTGGACGGTGGAGTCTCCGGCGCCCTTCCATACCCATGAGGAAATTCCCGCCATGGGCAGAAGGCAGCCGGCCGAGTAAACGGCCCGCCTGGGAAAAAAGCCATGGCCAACGCCCGCCGCAGGAACGGACTGATCGCCGGGGCCCTGTTCGTCGTGGCCGGCGGCATGGTCGGCATGGCCTTCGCGGCGGTGCCCCTTTACCAGCTGTTCTGCCAGGTCACCGGATACGGCGGCACGCCGCGCATTGGCGTCTCGGAAAAGCCGGTCGCGGCCGGGGACCGGACCATCACCGTGCGTTTCGACGCCAACGTCAATTCAACGCTGCCCTGGAAGTTCCGCCCGGCGCAGAAGGAAATGACGGTCCGCCTCGGCGAGACGGTGCTCGCCCATTTCGTGGCGAGGAACGTGTCCGCCGAACCGATAGTGGGGACAGCCACCTTCAACGTGACGCCGTTCAAGGCGGGGCCGTACTTCAGCAAGGTCGAATGTTTCTGCTTCACCGAGCAGAGTCTGGACCCGGGCCAGGAGGTGGCGATGCCGGTGTCCTTCTATGTGGACCCCGAAATCCACGCCGATCCGGGCACCCGGGAGATCCGAACGATCACCCTTTCCTACACCTTCTTCCGCGCCGTCGGGGACCCGGGCGGCACAGGGAAAGGCGCGGCAGGCACGGACCAAAACCTTTTGTCCACCGACAAAGGGTCAACCCGTCTCGCGATAGCGGTTGGTTCGATCGGCAACAGAATCGGCAAAAGATAAATCCGAACGGAGGCGCATGCATGGCTGCCGAGGTAATCAAAAAACACCCCTGGCATATGGTCGAGCCAAGCCCGTGGCCGGTGGTGGGGACGGTGGCGGCCTTCACCATGGCGGTCGGGGGCATCGTGTACATGCATACCGGGATCCCGTGGGGCTTCCTGGCGGGCGTCGCCCTACTGCTGATTACGTTTTTCGGGTGGTGGCGCGACGTCGTGCGCGAGGGCGAATCGGGCGCATACCACACGCCGCCTGTGCGCCACGGGCTGCGTCTGGGCATGGTCCTCTTCATCGCGTCCGAGGTGATGTTCTTCTTCGCCTTCTTCTGGGCCTACTTCCACAGCAGCATGCCCATCCTGAGCCTTTCCGCCGCCGAACAATGGCCGCCCGAGGGCATCATGCCCCTGGAGACGTGGCACATACCGTTCCTTAACACGCTCATCCTGCTCAGCTCCGGCGCCACCGTGACCTGGGCCCACCACGCGCTGAGGGCCGGCGACCGCCCCAAGGCCGTCCTGGGAATTGCCTTGACCGTGTTGCTCGGCTTCACCTTCCTGGGATTCCAGGCCTATGAATACTGGAGTGCCACCTTCAAGTTTACGGACGGCATCTACCCCTCCACCTTCTATCTGGCCACCGGATTCCATGGCTTCCACGTGTTCGTCGGGGCCTGTTTCCTGACCGTGTGTCTTTTCCGCGCCAGGGCCGGCCATTTCACGCCCGACCACCACGTGGGCTTCGAGGCCGCCGCCTGGTACTGGCACTTCGTCGACGTGGTGTGGCTCTTCCTGTTCTCGTGGGTCTACTGGTGGGGCAGCTACGGCTACCAGTGGTAGACGGCCGGCCCCCGGTTACCAACGAAGGTCCCCCCGCTCGACGGCGGGGCTTATCGGGCTGGGGATGCGCGGCCGCTGCCCTCGCTGCGGCGTGGGAAGACCGTTTGACGGGTTTCTGGATACATCGGACGGGTGTGGGGTCTGCGGCCTCGGGTTCGGCGGGCACGACACCGGCGACGGTCCGGCCGTCTTCGGCATCCTCGTGATCGGTGCCGTCGTCGTCGGTTTGGCGTTGTGGCTGGAACTGGCACTGGCGCCGCCCACATGGGTCCATCTGGTCCTGTGGACGCCGCTTATCCTTCTCGGTTCCGTGGCCATCCTCAGGCCGCTGAAGGGCGTGACCCTGGCGCTTCAGTACAAATTCCGCTCGCTCGAGGAACCGGGACGACCGGGCGGGCCTGAGCGGGAAGACCTCCCTTTGCCGCGGCGCCGTCTTTTATGCGGCGATCAGGCGGCCAGTATGTCCTTGAAACCCGTTTCGTTGCGGATCCGGCCAAGCGCATAGGCCTCGGCGAGGGAAAGGATCACCGCGCCCGCGTTCTGGGTCAGCCAAGTGGTGCCCGCCTGGTCCGAGGCAAAGAAATTCACATACCGGCAGAAGGTGCCGCGAAGGTCGGCCCGGTATCCGGCCGTCTCGGGCACGACGAAGGACATGACCACGCCGTCGGGGTCGGTCTTCTCCACCCCTTCCGGCGTCACGGTGAGGCGGATGTCCACCCGTGTAACCGGACAGGCCGTCGTAATGCGCCCGGGGCTATCCAGAAGTTCGGGAAGGAAGAGGCCGTCGAAGGCGCACCAAGTATAAAGGCCGCGGCCGCCGACGGTGAATCGGTGGCGTGTGGGTGATTGGCTAAGCCCACCAAAGCCTATGATCCTGCCGGGCTCGTCGTACTGATAGGTCGATGCCGGTAAACGCCCGAGCAGGCTTCGCACCGCAGTATCATCCAGCCCGAGCCTCACGGCCAACCGTTCCACCGACACCGGTTCGCCCTCGGCAATGAGCCGATAGAGCGTGAGTAGTGCTCGTTGAGACTGAAAATCGACTCGGTTGAACAGGCCGCCATCGCGCAGAAAATCGGCGATGACACGGAAGACCCCGGTGTTAACCGGGTTCTTTTCCTTTGCTTTCTCCGGCATCGTTTCCTCCACGCCTTTATCCGGCGCAGCAGGACAGCTTGCTCACGTCCTTGTCGAAAGCCTGGGCGGCCAGCTTCAGGCCCTCCACGGTCGTAAGATAGGGGAAGATCATCTCCGCCAGGTCGGCAAAGGTGAGGCCCTGCTTGATCGCCAGCGCGGCCGTCTGGATGGAGTCGCATCCTTCCGGGGCCAGGATGTGCGCCCCGAGCAGCCGGCCCGTTTCGCTCTCCGCCACCAGCTTGATGAGACCCCGTGTGTCGCGGGCGGCAAGGGCGCGGGGGACGTAGTCAAGGGGAAGGGTCGAGGTCCGTACGTCCAGGCCTTGTGCACGGGCCTCGGATTCCGTCAGGCCGACGCTCGCCGCCTGGGGGTCGGTGAACACGACGGATGGCATGGCCGCCGCGTCGTAGCGGTGGCTATCGCCGTTGAGGGCGTTCTCGGCGGCGAGTTTGGCGCCGTAGGCGGCCATGTACACGAACATGTCCTCACCGGTCACGTCGCCGGCGGCATAGACGGTGGGATTGGTCGTGCGCATCCACCCATCGACCTTGATGCCCCCTGCCGCCGTCAGATCGACGCCGGCCTCCGCCAGGCCCAATCCTTCCGTGTTCGGCCGGCGGCCGGTGGTGACGAGAACCTTCTCCGCTTCCACCGTTTCGCGGCCCCCGTTGACGCCGATGGAAAGGGCTATGCCGCCCTCCGTGCGGCGGATGTCCTTGTAGGAAATACCGTCGCGCACCGTGATGCCCTCGTCCCGGAAATACCCGGTCAGGGCCTCGCTGATTTCCGGCTCGCCTTGGGGCAGCAGGCGGCTCCGGCACAGGATCGTGATCTCGACGCCGGCGCGGGCGAACATCTGGGCAAGCTCGCAGCCGATATAGCCGCCCCCGATCACGAGCATCGACGCGGGCAACCGCTCAAGCTCGAGGGCCGTCGTGCTGGTGAGAAAGGGAACGTCTTCGATTCCGGCCACCGGCGGCACGGCGGCCGACGCGCCGGTGGTTATGACGATGCTGCCGGGGTGCAGAAGGGTCCCGTTCACGGCGACTCCGTCGCCGGTCAGGCGCGCCCGGCCTTCCATGTAGGCAATGGTGTTGTACGACGGCAGAAGGTCGGCGTACTTTTGCTGGCGCATGGTCCGCACCAGTTCGTCCTTGTGGGCGATCAGGGCGCCCCAGTCTTCCAGGTCGGCGCCGGCGCGGATACCGGCGAATCGCGACGCGGCCCGCGCCTGGTGCAGGGTCCCGGTCGCCCGGATGAGGTTCTTGGAGGGAACGCAGCCCACGTTGACGCAGGTGCCGCCGATGGTCCCGTGACCGATGAACGCGACCCGCGCGCCCAGCTCCGCCGCCCGGATGGAGGCCGAGAACCCCGCCGATCCGGCGCCGATCACCGCCACGTCGAAGGTTTCGCGCTCGCCCTTGGCGGAGTCGGTGCAGCACCGTTCAGAGGTGCCGTTCATGACGCTTCCTTGATTTCGGCGGCGTCCGCTCCCGGGTCGCCCTGGGCGGCCGGCTTGCGCTTGAGGCGATAGACCGCGTACCCGGTCAGGCCGAGGAATATTGCCAGCGCCGGAAACAGAACGTAATCGAGCCAGCCGAGCCACGCCGACAACCCCACGGCCCCCAGTAGAATGACAAGCACCGGGGTGAAGCAGCATATTGCGGCGGTCACGGACCCGATGATGCCGGTGCGCAGAAGGTTTCGGTCGTTCATGGCATACCTCTTCGTCTTGGTTCGGAGGGGACCGGCAGCGCCGGCGACGCGTGCGGCAATCGGTCTGGTGCCCGCGTCGCCCCCTTACTCCATCACCCGCGACGGGAAGCCGACGTTGGTGGTGGCCGCCGTCAGCACCGCAATGCTCGTTTTACCGGCATCGTACGTGACGACCGCCTTTTTATCCGGGAACGAGACCGCGACGGTGCGCACGCCGGAAACTCCGGCCAGGGCCTGCTTGACGATGTACGGGCAGGCCGCACAGGTCATGCCGTCCACGGCCAAGGTGACGGACGCCCCCCCGGCCAGGGTTGCGTCGGCGGCCAGCAGGGTAACGGCGAGCACCGCCGCGGCAAGATTGGATTTCACGAGCGGTATCCTTCTCCTTTCTCAGGTGCCAAGCATGAGGGGTGCGACATACGGGAACGCCAGGGCCGCGGCGGTGAGACCCGTCGCGCTCCACAGGGCAATCTTGACGCCACGGCCCGATACGGGCCGGGCGCAGGTGGAACCTTCGACGGACGCTGCCGCTGTCGGCCTTCGGTAGACCATGAAGAACCCGGCGCCGAGGAACCCGAGGGTGAGCGCCAGGAAAACCGGCTGATAAGGCGCAAGGGCGGTAAGGTTCCCGATCCACGCACCGCCTGCCCCGAGGCCGAAAAGGACCAATGGCGCGATACAACAGGATGCCGACGCAAGAGCGCCGAGCACGCCGCCGGCGGCCAAAAGCCCCTGGCGCACCGGCGTCCCGGCTCGTGCGCCGCTTCGCTCTTGTGCGCCGTAAGCGGCTTTTCCACCGAGTATCCGTTGTAGGTTTCCGCCCATGGAATTTCATGTCCCTCTTTTTTGCCTTCGCGTGACAGCCTAATACCTGTAGTAACTACAGGTTCAAGGGATTTTTTTCGTGTTTCCGGGAGTGTGTCCATGGCCGATTTTCCCCACTACATGACCATCGGGGTGGTGTCAAAGCGCACCGGCTGCAAGGTCGAGACCATCCGCTATTACGAGCGCGTCGGCCTGTTGGCCGCACCCGTGCGCAGCTTGGGCGGCCACCGCCACTATGATCACGACGCCCTGAAGCGCCTCAACTTCATCCTCCGGGCGCGGCAGTTGGGATTCACGTTGGATACCGTGCGCGCCCTGCTCTCGTTGGCCGATGGAGAGGGGAAGAGCTGCGCCGAGGTCGAGGGCATAGCCGGCAACCACCTGGCTGAGGTACGGGGAAAACTGGAGGACCTGGCGGTCCTTGAAAAGGTTCTGACGGACATGGTCGCCCGCTGCCGGGGCGGGACCATGCCCGATTGCCCCTTGATCGAGGCCCTGTTCGAGGACGGCACCGCGGGCCGGCGGGACGGGGGGAATTGACAGAGTTCCAGGGCTGTCCTGTGCCTTCGCCGTCGGTTCGCGGGCGCGTCCGGAACCCGGCAGCCGGTAGTGCCGGGCCTGCCCTCTTGATGCGGGGTGGCAAAGGACGTAAAACCCCCAGGCCTTTCGTACTGCCGGCGAGACGCCAGGACACATATGACGGTCAGATCGACCAACATCACGACCACGGAACACCGGGTCGCGAAAGAGGCCCGTTGGCGCGCCAACGGGCACCGGGGCGGCGTGCTGTGGTTCACCGGGCTGTCGGCGTCGGGCAAGACGACGCTGGCGTTCGAGCTGGAACAGCGTCTGTTCAAAAAGGGTTACCAGGTCTACGTGCTGGACGGCGACAATATCCGTTACGGGCTCAGCGCCGATCTCGGCTTCTCGCCCACGGATCGGGGCGAAAACATCCGCCGCATCGGAGAGGTGGCGGCCCTTTTTGCCGATGCCGGGTATATCGTGATTCCCGCCTTCATCTCGCCCTACCGCCGCGACCGCGAGTTGGCCCGGCAGGCGGGCGGTGAGGCCTTCCACGAAATCCACCTGACGGCGTCTCTCGAGGTGTGTGAGGGACGCGACCCCAAGGGTCTTTATAAAAAGGCCCGGCGCGGCGACATTCCCGAATTCACCGGGATATCCGCTCCCTACGAATCACCGGGTCACCCCGAACTGGCGATCAACACCGGGATCCTTTCCGTGGAAGAGAGCCTGGCCATTCTTCTCGAATACGTGGATCATGCCTTCGCCGTGCCCGCGGAAGCAATTTCCGACCGCGCCGCGCTGGCGCCCTGATCTCCCGGATCTATCGCCCGGCGACGCGCTTCGGCGGGTCGAGAATCCGTGGCCCATGCCACCATCGAACGGCCCGGGCGGCGGCTATCCTTGGTGGAAGCCCCTCCCTTCCCGCGCCAGCCTTTCCAGCAACGGCGCCGGCTTCAACGCCGCGCCGTGGGTCCCGTGGAGCCTTCGCACGGCGTCCAGGATCGCGTTCGCGCCGACCGTGTCGGCATGGAACAACGGGCCGCCCCGGTGGACGGGAAAGCCGTATCCGTAAATCCAGATGACGTCGATGTCGCCCGCCCTCAGCGCCAGGCCTTCGTCGAGGATTTTTGCGCCCTCATTGATCAGCGCATAAAGGCAGCGTTCGAGAATTTCCCGATCGCCGATCTCGCGCCTTTGGATTCCCAGTTCGTCCGAGACACCGACAATCAGCTTTTCGATCTCCGGGTCCGGGATCGGGGCGCGGCCGCCCTTTTCGTACCGGTACCAGCCGGCGCCCGTTTTCTGGCCGAACCGGCCCATCTCGCAGATGCGGTCGGCGATGGGCGAATAGCGCTCGTCCGGGTCGCGGGTCTTCGCCCGGCGTTGGCGGATGCGCCAGCCCACGTCGAGCCCCGCCAGATCGCCGGTGGTGAAAGGACCCATGGGAAAGCCGAAATCGTAGATCGCCTTGTCCACCTGCCCGGGCAGCGCCCCTTCCTCCAACAGGAAATTGGCCTCGCGGGTGTAGGCGTGATACATGCGGTTGCCGACGAAGCCGTCGCCGACGCCGACCAGGACCCCGACCTTGCCGAGCCTCCTGGAAAGGCCCATCACCGAAGCGATGGTCTCGTTCTAGGTCTTCTCGCCGCGCACGTTTTCCATCAGCCGCATTACGTGGGCCGGACTGAAGAAGTGGGTGCCCATCACCTTTTCGGGGCGCGCGGTGATGGCGGCGATTTCGTCGACATCCAGCGAGGACGTGTTGGTGGCGAGGATGGCGTCCGCCTTGCACACCCTGTCCAGGGTCTGGAAGAGCTTTTTTTTCAGGGCCATTTCCTCGAACACGGCCTCGATGACGATGTCGGCGTCGCGGATGTCGGCGTAGTCCGCCGTGCCCGTGATCAGGCGCATGCGCGCTTCCCGATCGGCCTCCGAGATGCGGCCCCTGGATACACTGGCGGCGTAGGTCTTGCGGATGACGCCGAGGCCGGCATCGAGCGCCTCCGGTGACACGTCCAGGACGTGCACGGGAATACCGGCGTTGGCGAACGTGATCGCGATGCCCGCGCCCATGGTGCCGCAGCCGATCACGGCCGCCCGGCGTATGGACATCACCGCCGTGTCCGCCGGAACGTCGGGGATCCTGACCGCCTGGCGTTCCGCGAAGAAGACGTGGCGCTGGGCCTTGGACTGATCGGACTCCCGGCAACGGACGAAGAATTCGCGCTCTTTGCCCATGGTTTCATCGAATGGCAATAGCACCGCGTTCTCGACGCTTTCGATGCACAGGTTCGGGGCGATGAGGCCCCGCGCCCATTTTTCGATGCTCTTGCGCGTGCGATCGAAAACCCCGGGCGCGCCGGCCGCCTCGGCAGGCCGGTCGTCCAGCGCGCGGGTCCTGTGCGCCGGGCGCCCTTCGGCGACCAGCCTTTCGGCGTAGGCGACGGCGCCGTCGGCCAGGTCCCCCTCCACCACCTCGTCGAGAATACCCAGCGCCAACGCCTCTTCGGCGGGCACGGGTTCCCCGCCGAGGATGATCCTCAGCGCCGGCTCGACCCCGATCAGCCGGGGCAGGCGCTGGGTGCCCCCGGCGCCGGGGACGAGGCCCAGCTTGACCTCCGGCAGCCCGACCCTGGCGGACGGGGCGCCGATCCGGTAATCGCAGCCCAGCGCCAGTTCCAGTCCGCCGCCGAGCGCCGTCTCATGGATGGCGGCGATCACCGGCTTCGGACAATCCCGGACCTTTTCGATCACATCGCGCAACGCGGGAGGTTCCGGTTCCCCGCCGAACTCGCGGATGTCGGCGCCGGCGGAAAAGCAGCGCCCGGCGCCGATGAGCACCAATGCCGTCACGTCCGCGTCCTCCTCCGCCCGCTCCAGGCAGGCGAAGATGCCCTTGCGCACCGGAAAGCCGAGGGCGTTCACCGGCGGGTTGGCGATGGTGATGACGCCGACCGAGCCACGAATTTGGTATTGGACCACG
Organism: Pseudomonadota bacterium; assembly: GCA_022572335.1. GTDB lineage: Bacteria > Pseudomonadota > Alphaproteobacteria > Rhodospirillales > 2-02-FULL-58-16 > JACZQZ01. Next base: position 3,797 of record JACZWD010000035.1, on the reverse strand, counting down.
TCCGTCATGGAACGGCCTACGCGTGCACGGTCTCTGGGCGTGTCATAGCTTGCGCTCCATGACCACGGCGCCCGATTCGATCAGGGCGTCCATCTCCTCATCGGTGTAGCCGGCCAACGCCAGAACCTCGCGCGCATCCGCGGCGAAGGCAGGGGGCTTCAGGCGCACCGAGGCCGGCGTGCGGCTGAACTTGATAGGCGGACCCACGCCCCGGTAGCCCTCTTTCTCGACAACCATCCGGCGGTGCGCGGTGTGGGGGTCGGTCAGCACCTCCGCCACGGTGTTGACGGGACCCGCGGCGACGCCCGCGGCGAGCAGGCGGTCGGTCAATTCCTCGCATTCCCACTCGGCAAGAAGCGGCGAGAGGATTTCCGTAAGCGCCTGCCGGTTCTCGCTTCTCAGCCCGTTGGTCTTGAACCTTGGGTCTTCGGCGAGCCCGGGGCGGCCGAGGATCTCGGCCGCCTTGCGGAACTGACGGTCATTGGCGACGCCAAGGAATATGGGCCGGGTCTTGGTCTGAAACTGGTCATACGGCGCCACATAGGGGTGCGCGTTGCCCGTAAGCCGGGGCAGCTTGCCGTTCATGAACCAACCGGCGGCGTGGGGGTGGAGAATGCTGATGCCCGAATCAAAGAGCGTCAGGTCGATGAACTGCCCGCGCCCCGACCGGGCGCGTTCCACCAGGGCCATGGCGATCCCGACGGCGGCGTTGAGCCCGGCGACCATGTCGACGATCGACACGCCGATCCGCGTCGGCCCGGATTCGGGAGTGCCGTTGACGCTGTTGAGGCCCGTCATCGCCTGCGCCACGGCGTCATACCCGGGCTTGGCGCCCAGGGGACCATCGGCGCCGAAGCCGGTTATCCGGCAATGGATGAGCCGCGGGAAACGGCGTTTCAGGACTTCGTCGTATCCCATGCCCCACCGTTCCAAGGTGCCGATCTTGAAGTTCTCGACCAGCACGTCGGCCGTCTCGAGCAACCGGAACACGACCTCGCGCCCCGCCGCCGTGCCAAGGTCCAGCGCGATGCCCAGTTTGTTGCGGTTGATGCCTTCATAGTAGGCGCTGGTGACCGTGCGCCCGTCTGAGTCGGTCTTGAAGGGTGGGCCGAACTCCCGCGTCTCGTCGCCCATGGGCGGCTCCACCTTGATCACGTCCGCCCCGTGGTCGCCCAGTATCTGGGTGCAGTACGGGCCCCCGAGCACGCGGCTCAGGTCGACGACACGGATACCGGCCAGGGCGCCCGTGGATTGTCCCTCATCGCTCATCGTTGGCTCCGTTTACGGGTGCTCCCGTGATTACGTCCGCTGATCGAAACGGCGGCCGGCCATGGCCGCGGCGATATTGACCTTCTGGATGTCGATGGTGCCGCCCGCGATGCCCCAGCCCCAGGCGTCGCGCAGGCGCCGCTCCATGGGAAATTCCGTGGAATACCCATAGCCGCCCATGAGTTGAACGGCCATTCCCGTCACCGCCCGCGCCATTTCGTTGGCGAAGCACTTGGCGACGCTGGAATCGAAGACGCTCGGCAATCCGTCCTCGGCGTTGACCGCGGCCCGGTAGACCAGCAGGCGCGCCGCTTCGACCTGCATGGCCATCTCGGCAAGTTTGAGCTGCACGGCCTGGAACTCCACGATGGGTTTGCCGAACTGCCTGCGCTCCTGAACGTATTCGAGCACATCCTCGAGGGCGCCCGAGGCCTGGCCAAGGGACATGGTCGCGTTGCCGCACCGTTCCAGGTCGAAGGCCGCCATCAGCCTGCCAAAGCCACCGGCCGGCAGGATGACGTTTGCGGACGGGACCTCCACATTGTCGAAGAAGATGTCGGATGACGGGATGCCGCGAAAGCCCATGAGCCGTTCCCGCTCGCCGAAGGTGACGCCGGCGGTGTCCCGTTCCACGTAGACCGCGCCGATGCCCTTGGCGCCCGGGGCGTCCGACAGGCGGCAGTACACCACGTACCCGTCCGCGTGGCCGCCGCCCGAGCACCAGCGCTTGGTGCCGTTGAGGACGACGGTGCCGTCCCGGACCTCGCCCTTGGTCTTGAGGTCGGTGAGGGCGGTGCCGGCCTCGGGTTCGGACATGGCCACCGCGACCGTGATCTCCCCCGTGCACACCCTGGGGATGACCCGCGCCTTCAGGTCCTCGCCCGCCAGGTGCTCGATGGCGCGGACCGGACCGACACAGGATTCGAATATGGGAAAGGCGACGGCGGACGAGACCTTGGCGAACTCCTCGATCACCAGCAGGGCGTCCAGGTTCCCGAGGCCAAGCCCGCCGTAGGTCGCGGACACGTTGATGCCGAGAAAGCCCATCTCCGCGTACCGTCCGAGCCAGTCCCGGGACAGGGGTTCGTCGTCGGCCTCGATCCTTTTCGCGACGGCCGCCATTTCGCCGCGGGCGAACCGGCGCGCCGTTTCCTTGAGGTCGCGCTGCTCGTCGCTCAGCGTGAAGTCCATGGCCTGCGTTCCCCCGTTCCATTGTGGCCGGCCGTCCCCTCCGCGCCCCGCGGATTTTCCCAAGACCGGCCACATCCCGGAAAGTCCCGCGTCAGGGAATCAGCGCCATGCCCCCGGTGGTGTTGCGGCTCTCCAGGTCGCGGTGGGCCTGGGCGGCGGCGTGCAGGGGGTAGGTGCGGCTGGCCTCCACCTTCACCGTGCCGTCCCGGACCACGGTGAAGACCTCGGCGCACGCGGCGTCCAGGTCGCCGCGCTCGGCGATCCAGGTGGCCAGCGTCGGTCGGGTGACGACCAGGGAATTGTGGTGCAGGCGCTGCAGGGGGAAGGGCTCCACCTGGCCCGAGGCGGTGCCGAAATTGACCGCCATCCCCATGGGACGCAGGCAGTCGAGCGAGCCCATGAAGGTGTCGCGGCCGACCGAATCGTACACCACCGGCACGCCCTGGCCGTCGGTGATCTCTTTCACCCGGGCGACGAAATCCTCGCGCGTATAAACGATGACGTGATCGCAGCCGTGGGCGCGGGCGATGTCCGCCTTGGCGTCGCTGCCGACGGTGCCGATGACGGTGGCGCCAAGCGCCTTCGCCCATTGGCACGCGATGAGGCCGACGCCGCCGGCGGCGGCATGAAACAGGATGGTGTCGCCGGGCTGCACGCGGTACAGCCGGCGCAACAGGTACTCCGCGGTCAGGCCGCGCAGCAGCAGGACCGCCGCGTCGACGTCCGAAAGGTCGTCGGGCAGGATCACCATCCGGTCCGCCGGCACCAGGCGGCGTTCGCAATAGGCGCCCCGCACTCCCACGTAGGCGACCCGGTCGCCGGTCCTGATGTCATCGACGCCGGCACCGGTGTCCTCGACGACGCCCACGCCCTGAACGCCGAGCACCATCGGCAGGGCTTCGGCCCCGAACTGGCCGGCCCGGTGGTAAATATCGACGAAATTGAGGCCGACGGCGGTGTGGCGTATGCGCGCCTCGCCGGGTCCGGGATCGCCGACCTCGGCGTCTTCCCATTGCATGACTTCCGGCCCGCCGTACCGGTGAATGCGGATGACCTTGTTCACGGGTTTCTCCAACGTGCCGAGTGGGCGTCAGTCATGGGCCGGAAGGGGCCGCCGCGGCGGGCACGCTCGGTGGCAAAGGGGTGGAGAAGGGGCCGGCTTTCGGCGAGCGTTGTTCGGGGCCGATCCGACATCGCCGCGGCTCGCCCGCGAAGGCCGAACGCCCGTCGAGGGTATTCGCTCAGCAACGACGCTTCGGCCCGCCAATCACACCCCGGGCGCCGGGGACGGATCGGGCGCCGGCGTGCCCTCGTCGACCACGGTTTGCTCCAGGCTG
>JACZWD010000034.1 GCA_022572335.1 Pseudomonadota bacterium | reverse complement strand
GGTCTTGCGAGGTTTCCGGCTAGGAGCGCGGCGCGCCGTGATGCTGGAGCATCACAAGCGGCGCGCGACGACGCCGGGGGCCGCGGGGGCGTCCCCCGCATACCGTAGCCGGGGGGACACCCCCCTTCCCCCCGGTGGCCTCGCAAGACCGCCCTTCGGGTCGCGTTTCCCGCTCCCTCGGGGGCCGCGGGGGCGCCCCCCGCATACGGTGCCGGGGGGACACCCCCCGGTGGCCCCCCGGGGCGTCGGGAACGCTTGACGATGGGTCCCCATCGCCCGCGCGTCCCCTCCTGCCGAGGGAACGGGAAACGCGATCGTATGATACGCGAAATCGTGAAAGTAAGTACTGGTCAGGCGACGATCCCGGCGACGGTGCCGGTGAGGCAGGTGGCGATGGTCCCCGCGACGATGGATTTCATGCCCAGTGCGACGATGTCGCCGCGGCGTTCGGGCACCATGGTGCCCAGGCCCCCGATCATGATGCCGAGGCTGCCGAAGTTGGCGAACCCGCACAGCGCGTAGATCATGATCAGGCGCGAATGCGAAGAAAGCGCGTCGGCGGGCAGCTTCGCCATTTCCAGGTAGGCGAGCAGCTCGTTGAGGATGGTCTTGGTGCCCATCAGGGCGCCGGCCGTCGGCGCCTCGGCCCAGGGCACGCCCATCACCCACACCACCGGCGCCATCACATAGCCGAGAAGGCGCTCGAGCGTGACCGGGGCGCCGCCGAACTCGGGCAGCAGCCCGAGGACCATGTTGAACAGGCTGACCAGGGCGACCAGCACGATCAGCATGGCGCTGACGTTGATCAACAGGGTGACCCCGTCCATGGTGCCCCTGGTGACGGCGTCCATGGCGCTTCCCGGCGGGTCCGGCAGGGTGATCGGGGCGCCGCCGGCGGACGGCGCGTCCCCGGGCACCATCAGCCGGGCGACCATGATCGGGGCCGGGGCGCTGATCAGCGAGGCGGCGAGCACGTGCCCCATGGCGTCGGGCATGACCGGCGCCAGAATGGCCGCATAGAGGACCATCACCGTGCCGGCCACGGTGGCCATGCCGCAGGTCATGACCATGAACAGCTCGCCCCGGTTCAGCGCTGCCAGGTACGGGCGCACGAGCAGGGGCGCCTCGACCATGCCGACGAAGACGTTGGCGGCGGCGCTGACCCCGACCGCGCCGCCGATGCCGAACGCCCGCTCCAGCACCCAGGCGGCGCCGCGCACCGCCACCGGCAGCACCTTCCAATAGAAAAGCAGCGCCGACAGGGCGCTGATGACCAGGATCATGGGCAGGGCCTGGAAGGCGAGGATGAAGCTGGCGCCGGGGAAGGTCTCGGCGAACGGCGCCTGACCGCCGCCCAGATAGCCGAAGACGACCGACGTTCCCGCCTGCATCGCCTCTTGCAGGGCGAGCACCGCCTGGTTCAGCCACGCGAACACCTGTTTGGAGAACGGCACCTTGAGCAGAAGCAGGGCCAGCGCGAACTGCAGCCCCAGGCCCGCGGCCACGGTCTTCCACGGCGCGCGGCGCCGGTCCTCGCTCACCCCCCAGGCCAGCGCGGTGAGCGTGACGACGCCAAGGACGCCCTGCCAGACCATGGCCTCGTTCCCCCGTTCCCCCGGCCGGCGGCCATACTACCCCGGTTCCGTCCTTGACGGGCGGTTTCGGAGGCCATATGTGCACGGAACGCGAATCGGAACATACAATCGGAAACCCATGGCCATTCTGCCCATCATCATCGCCCCGGATGCGCGCCTGAAGGTGAAATGCGCGCCGGTCGGGCGCGTCGACGCCGAAATCCGCGCGCTCATGGACGACATGCTCGAAAGCATGCACGCGGCCCGCGGCATCGGCCTGGCGGCGCCGCAGGTGGGCGTGCCGAAGCGGGTCATCGTCGTCGACGTCGCCGGCAAGGACGAGGAGCCGGCGCCCCTGCGCATGGCCAATCCGCAGCTCCTCTGGGCCTCGGACGAAACCATCGCCAACGAGGAAGGCTGCCTGTCCTTTCCCGACCACTACGCCGAGGTCGCCCGGCCGGGCAAGGTGCGCGTGCGCTATATCGACCACGAGAACGAGGTCCGGGAAACGGAGATGGAGGGCCTGCTCGCCACCTGCACCCAGCACGAGATGGACCACCTGGACGGCGTGCTTTTCGTCGACCACCTGTCGGCCCTCAAGCGCAACATCATCCTGCGCAAGCTGACCAAGACCAAGAAGCTGAAGGAAGCGGAGGCGGTTTAGGGGATGGACTCATTAACTGGTATTGCGAGTGGCGATGTCCGCTTTACTCCCCATAGCAGACCAATCTCAGGGCCGGTGCTGATGTCCGCTTGTGACCCGTTGCGGACATTGGGCGCTGGATGATTATCGCCATAACGGCGCCCCATCCAGTAGCATCCAGCTCGTCCGACCGCACAGGTGTACGCTGCCCAGGCCAGGGAGCACCCTCAGCGCGTGAAACGACCATTGGGCAAGGTTTCCCATCGCCAAATCAGCTCGATAAAGGGCGGATCGCGATCTACCGTACCGATTTAGGGCCGGATGCGTGCTGGTACGCCCTTTGTACTGCCATCGTCGGCAACCGGGGGAAGCGGTTTGGGGAATCCCGGCTAAGAAGCCTCGAATAGTCGCTCGCGAACGGCGTTGATGAAACGATTTGCTTCTGACTTGGAGCCTGGAGAGCCCGCAATGACTCGCGTGTCCTGCCCTGCAGTATTGATACGTACTGATGGGTGACCGATGATTAATACAATGCCAACCAGCAAAAATATCGCTCCAATTATCAAAGCGGCAGGTTCAGCAATGCTCATGACCGCCAATCCGGCCAAGACTAATATGGCCCCCAGAATAATTGAGCGTGATGTCTCAATTCGGATTGAAGTCACGTGGCGCAATGGCAATTCTTCATGAGAACCTCCAGCCCACCAATGCTTCTTTGCCTTAAATTCTATTCTGTTAGAATGAACTGTTCCAAAGCTGTTCGAAAATTCCGATTGACTATTTGTGGCCATTACTTGCCTCCCTTGCCCCTTATCAGGCATACCCGAATCTGAAGTTACGCCAATATCCCCCAGATCGATTTCGTAGGAGTATAATGAGGTGGCGGGTTGAAAAATCCAAAGACACTACACTCATTGGATCAGTTTCTTGGTGGCGTGTTTTGCCCAGTTTATCGGTGAATGGTTATCAAGGATAATAAGCCGACATTTCCCAGATAACCCCCAGATTCAGGAAAATCGTACCACCGTTCCACCAGCAAGGGAATTACATTCCTTCCGCAGCCATCCGATGGCTTGATTTTGGCGATCGGCCCTCGTTTGGAAGGCCATTGGCCCAGATTTTCCGCCATTCAAACACACCCCTCCTTGCGTTTTCACCTGGCCGTTGATGTCCCCGGCCTACGCTGGAGTGGGGCTTGATCGCAGATCATCGATCAGCCGCAGGATTTTTCTGAACAGGTCACGGGGCACTGCCACCTCGGCCAACTGAAAGGTGACGTAGCGCCCGTGACCGACGACCTTGGCACCGATCTTTATCAGCTTTTCGCGCAGCGTGGTCAGCGACCAGTGCTCCACCTCTGTGGGTGACGCCAATTTCCGCTTATGGCTAGAAGCGGACATTCACCCACACGGTGATTTACGTCCGCTTTACCCCCGAAAGCCAACATCGGCGCCCCGCCGCTGACCCAACTCTCGTTTATGAGAACGCGACCTAGGGTGCGCCCTTGACGGCGCGAAACGGCCCCGGCAGTGTGGCCGGCCTGCACATCGAGGAACCGCCGGGGCCGTTCGCCCGGTCCCGGTCGGATGGTCTGGAAATCCGATGCCCCGCCTGCGCCTGGTGTTCATGGGAAGCGCCGATTTCGCGGTGCCCGTCCTGGGCGCCCTGCTGGAGGCGGGCCACGAGGTGGCCGGCGTCTACGCGCAGCCGCCCAGGCCGGCCGGGCGCGGACACAAGGAGCGTCCCGTCCCCGTCCACGCCTTCGCCGCGGCCAGGGGCCTGGCCGTGCGCACGCCGGCCGGCCTGAAAGAGGGGAGCGAGCACGAAGCCTTCGCCGGGCTTGGCGCGGACGCCGCCGTCGTCGCCGCCTACGGCCTGATCCTGCCCAAGCCCATCCTGGCGGCGCCCCGGCTTGGCTGCCTCAACGTCCACGCCTCGCTGCTGCCGCGCTGGCGCGGGGCGGCGCCCATCCAGCGGGCGATCCTGGCCGGCGACGGCGAAACCGGGGTCACCATCATGCGCATGGACGAGGGCGTGGACACCGGCCCCATCGTGATCGCCGAGAGTGTCCCCATCACGGCCCAGGCCACGGCTGCCGGCCTCGGCGATACCCTTTCCCGGTTGGGGGGGCGCCTGATCGTCGCCGCCCTGGACGGCCTGTCCGGGGACGGGCTCAGGCCGGCGCCCCAGCCCGCCGACGGCGTCACCTATGCGCGCCGGCTGGACCGGGACGAGGGCCGCCTCGACTGGCGCCGGCCGGCGGCCGATCTGGAACGCGCGGTGCGGGCGCTCAATCCCTGGCCCGGGACCTGGTTCCGACACGGCGGCGAGCGCATCAAGGTGCTGGCGGCGGCGGTTGTCGAGACCCCGGCGGCGGCGGCGCCGGGCCGTGTGGTGGACGGCCGCCTCACGGTGGCCTGCGGCTCCGGCGCGCTGCGTCTGCTGCGCCTGCAACGGGGGGGCAGGGCGCCGGCCGAGGCCGACGCGTTCCTGCGCGGCTATCCGGTGGCCGCGGGAACCCGGTTGAGATGACTGCGGCTAAGCTGACTCCGGCGCGCTTTCGAGCTCGGCCGGCATGGGGGCCGAATCCTCGATCTTCCGGATCATGCCGATGCCCTGTTTCATCTCGGACATGATGAATTCGGCGCGCTTGACCGGGCCGCCTGCTCGGTCATGGCACCGCTCGCGTCCAATCCGGCGGGGACGGAGTCCGCCGGTGCTTCCAGCCATTGCCGCCTTAAAAAAATATGGGTCTTGCGGAGACCGGCTGCCCGAGAAAACGTCGCCGCCTGCCGACAAAGCGGTCGATCAGGAGCGGCGTCCCGGCTAAAAAGGCGTCATGCCCCGCTACAAGCTGACCATGGAGTACGATGGCCGGGATTTCGTCGGCTGGCAGCGCCAGGACAACGGCACCGCCATCCAGGAGCTGGTGGAAGACGCCATCGCGCGGTTCTCCGGCGAGAGCGCGACCACCATCGCCGCCGGGCGGACGGATTCCGGCGTCCACGCCCTTGGCCAGGTGATCCACTTCGACCTGGCCCACCCGTGGACGCCCGGCACCGTGCGCGACGCGCTGAACTTCCACCTCAAGCCGGCGCCGGTGGCGGTGCTCGGGGCGGAGATCGTAAGCGGCGACTTCAACGCCCGCTTTTCGGCGCGCGCCCGGGCCTATCTGTACCGCATCACCAACCGCCGGCCGCCGCCGACGCTGGAGCGCGGCCGCACCTGGTGGGTGGCCGTGCCGCTGGACGTCGAGGCGATGGCGGAGGCGGCGCGCCTTTTGGTCGGCGAGCACGACTTCACCACCTTCCGCGCCATCCGCTGCCAGGCCAAATCGCCGGTCAAGACCCTGGACGTGCTGGACGTGCGGCGCGCCGGCGAAGAGATCCGTATCGCGGCGCGGGCGCGCTCCTTCCTGCACCACCAGATCCGCAACCTGGTGGGCACGCTCCGTCTCGTCGGCGAGGGCAAGTGGAGCACGGACGACGTGGTGGCCGCCCTCGAGGCCCGCGACCGGGCCCGGGGCGGCCCCACGGCCCCGCCCGACGGCCTCTATCTGGTGGAGGTGGTGTACTAACGACAGGACAAAGCGTACCGCGGATTCAGGACTGTCGGTCCCGTGGACCGCCGTGAAGGATTTAGCTTGCGCGGGAAACAGGTAGAATATCGCCGGCTCTATTCGTCCTCGCCCGCGTACACGCAGCCCGCGCTGCAGGTCTCGTGCAGGACCACCTTGCTCAGGCCCGGGAGCTTCGGTTTCATCCGCTTCCAGATCCAGCGGGCAAGGACCTCGCTGGTGGGATTTTCCAGGCCCTCGATGTCGTTGAGAAAGGTGTGGTCGAGCTCACCCAGGGTGGGCTGGAAGGCGGCTTCCACCTCGGCGAAGTCCATCACCCACCCGGTGTGCGCACCGGCCTTGCCGCGCAGGTAAAGCCCGACACGGAAGGAATGGCCGTGCAGGCGCCGGCATTTGTGGCCCTCGGGCGTGTTGGGCAACAGGTGCGCCGCCTCGAAGGTGAATTCCTTGAAAATCTCCACGCCGTTCCGTCCCGCCCCCGGCCTTTCACGGTATCCACGGTCCCCGGCGCCGCCAGCCGCAAAAGGACACCCGGCTCCCCCCGGCCGGCCGCGCCGGGTTGGAACCCAGTGTATCCGCGCCAGGCCGGCGGTTTAAGGGAAATCCTGGCCGGCGGTGCCAGGGGCCTGTATCAGCTAAATTGCACCCATACGACGGCGTTGCGAGGTTTCCGGCCAGGAGCGCGCCGCGCCGCCTGAAAAAATTCCTCCCGGTTAAGGGATTGCTAACCTTTGGTTCCTTAAGAGTTGCACTGTGGCGTGGTCTCCGAACGGTGCGGGCAGGTGGTCCGCCGGGAGGGACAAGGATGGCCAACCGCGAAACCATGGATGCCCTTGGGAATGCCCCGCAGGGGGACTCCCGGTTCGCGCGCCTGCCGGCCTGGGTCATGGACACCCTGACCGCGGAGCAGAGAGACGCCATCCACCAGGCGGTGTGCGATCCGTCGCTGCGGCATCCACCCGTCAACATCCGCTTCAGCCTGCCGGCGCTCGGCCGGCGCTATTTTCTCACCATCATTGGCGGCGTCGAAAGGCGTGGCGCCCAGCGCCGGGCCCAGGAACGGACGAGACACCCCCTGCGCACCATCGCCAACTTCCTGTTTTTCCTCTTCGTGGGCGCGCTGATCTACGTCCTTTCCGTCGCCAGCCTTCTCCTGCACGGCTCCTTCGTCAATTTCTAGGCGCGGCCCCCGGCACCGGGCCGCGATTGCCGTGCGAATGTCACGGGAGGAGGACCGCATGCAGGTCCAGTTCCTCGGCCCGGCCGATGCGTTCGGCAGCGGCGGGCGCCTGCCCGCCTTATACCAATGGATAATTCTCTCACCGGACGGCGGCGTGGCATCCTGGGGGCACGTGATCAACGGTGGGCATGGAATGGACGCGGCATACGACAAAACCCAGATCGCCAGACTGGTGGAGATGGCACAATCGCCCGAACACGCGATGGTCCTGGTGGCGACGACCTTTCCCGGCCTGTCGCCGGACCAGGTGCGCGAAGCGGTGGAAGGCGCGCGCCTCGACCCGCCGCACCGGGAAGACATCGACACCGGATAGACGCCGGAGGACGGTGGGGCGGCCCCGGACGAACGGCCGATCGGGGCGCCGCTCACGGCAGGGATGCGACGATGTCCCGGTACTCGGCTTCGGTGAAGGCCTTGACGGTGGTCGTCCGCACGTTGCCGAGCGAACACAGCGAAAGCGCGAACGTGGCCGCCGCGTCGTCGCCGGGCAGGTCGAAAACGATGACGATGTCGTAGGCGCCCATGGTCAGATAGAACTGCTTGAGCTCCCCGCCCAGGTCCTTGACCAGGTCTTTCGCCGCGTCCAGGCGCTTGGGCGAATCCTTGACGTTGCGTATCCCCTGGTCGGTGTAGCTGGCGAAGCTGATGTATGTGGGCATGGGTTCCCTCCCTTCGTTGCGCGCGGATGGAGGCGGGCGCGAGAGGATTTCGCGTCCGCGCACCCGGGTCTTGGCAGAAGGATTTCCGGGAGTAGCCTAATCCCGCCCTCGGGCCGGTGCCAGCGCCAAGAATTGGGTTGGGTGGCGCGCCCGGCGATGGGGAAGGACTCCGCCCCCCCCCTCACCCGGCAAGCGGAACCGGCTTGAAGGGGCTCCGGCACGGGTGCGGCGCGCCGGTCATCCAGTGGGCGTCCCCGCCCCCGCCGGTTAGCCGCGACACCATGGAGGCGGTCGTCTGCACCGCTCCGTGCATGCAGATGCCGCTCTCGTGGTGGCGCAGGATGTCCATCATGGTCTCGGGCGTGAAGCGGCCGGGAGGGTTCTTCAGCAGCCGGCGTCCCCATGCTTCCCGTGAGCCGGGCGCCGGTTCCCCCTCGGCGCCGCCGAACGCGGCGGCGAAATCGAACGCGCCTGTCCCCGCATAGAGCCCCTTTTCCGCCGCCCGTCCGGCCAGGTTTTCCGAGGCCAGGTCGAAGCGTGCGCGAATGGAAAGCGCGTTGGAGATGTTGCGCACGCCCGTCGTGATCCGCTCCGCCGCCCAGAACCCGGCGGCCGTCTCCAGGACCCAGGCTTCCCGCCGGTCGGCGATGAGGAAGGAATTGTGATAGGCGAACCCGGGGTCGTTCTCGGCGCAGGCGCCGCCCTGGCCGTACTCCTCCAAAAGGCCGGTGATGGTGTGCAGCGCCCGGTACGCCGAGTCCCCCCGCTCCAGGCCCAGGCGCACCAGGTCCATGCCCAGCAGCGCCGGCGGCCCCAGGTCTTCGCGCGTCCACACCGCCTCGTTGCCGATGACGACGCCATGCTCGTTGGCGCCCATCTCGGCCCCCCACATCCAGTCGGGCCGGGACAGCAGGACGGCGAAGGTGACCGGGGCCTGCGCGATCTCGATGTAGGTGCAGCGCACCCTCGCGCCCGCATCGTGCCGGCGTCCCGGATAGCGGACGACGGTCTGCGCCTCGCCCCGGGGCCGGTCGCTGTTCTTGCCGAAAATGACGCACCCGTCGGCGGTCACCGGCGGCAGCGCGACGAAGGTGTCACACACTGGTCTTTCCCCTGCCGGAGTCTCCGGCTCAGAACTCCCGGCCGATCTTCGCGTCCAGCGACAGGCGTCCGCCGCCGCGGATGAAGATGGCGATGCACAGACAGGCCCACATCAGGGGGTACTCGTAGCCGCCCTTGTTCCAGAAGAACCCGTTGACCAGGTGGACCTTGAAGGCGGCGACGCACATCAGGACGAACATCGCCGCCGCCGCCGGCCGGGTCCACAGGCCGATCACCAGAGCCAGGCCGCCGAAGAACTCGGTGGCGCCCACCAGGTAGGCCATTGGCACCGCCGGCTCGAGGCCGATCTTGGCGAAGAAGCCGGCGGTGCCCTCGATGCTTAAACCGAACCACCCGAACAGCTTTCCCGCCCCGTGGGGCATCGCCCACAGGCCGGTGACGACACGGATAAAGGGGTAGGCCAGCCCCGAAAGTCCGTCGTACAGGCCCGCCATGGCGGGAACGTAAAGAGTGGCCGATGGCGTCCGGTCGTCGTCCATGACTGTACCTCCAACGGGGAACGCCCCTGTTCACCAGCACGCCCGACCGGGGCGCCATCCCATGCTGGCAGAAAGGGGGGACGGATTCCACACCGGCGCGGCCCTGCTTACCGGCCCTCGCGATACCACGCCGCCATCATGGCGCCGACGACGAGGACGAGGACCAGGACTCCCGGCAGCAGGGACACCTGGGTGACGCCGGTGACCACGTACGAGCCGTTGCGGGTGAAGCCCATCCAGCCGCGGCCCGACGCGGTGCGGCCCGGCCGGGTGCGCCGCAGGTCGGGGACGCCGTCGGCGATCCAGGCGATGCCGCCGCCGGTCGCCTTGGCCACGGGGGCCAGGCGTTCCGCCGTCGCCCGCAGGTCCGACAGCTCGACGGGATTTACCGCGCCGGAGGCCACGAGCACCGTATTCGTGCCGTCCTCGAGCCGGTACAGGCCGGTTTCGCCGGTCTCCACCGTGGCCTTGGAGAGTCCGCCGCCGGCCGCCCGCAATTCCACCGTCCGGGTCGCGCCCGAAGGCGCGGTCACCGTCACCCGCGGACGGCCCGGGCTCAGGCTGCGCCGTTCGATGACCAGGCGGCCGTCCCGGATGCGGCCGCGCAGGCCCTCCTCCTCCAGGTCCGGCTCCTTCATCAGCCAGTGGGCGAGCCGGCGCAGGAGCTCGCCTTGGGGGCCGCCGCCCTCGAAGCCGCGGGCCCACAGCCAGATGTGGTCGCTCATCAACTGGGCGATGCGCCCCTTGCCGACCCGGTCCAGGATCAGCAACGGTCTTTCGTCCAGGCCCTGCATGAGCACGACGCCGCTGCCGGGAACCGCCTCCACCTGGCGGAACCAGCGGCCCCACTTCGGAGTATCCGCCTTGCCGTCGACCAGGACGGCGGTCACCGGATGGCGGCGCCCGACGTCGGTGAGCGCCGGCACGAAGCCCCGCTCCAGCACCCGGCCCGTCGGCTTGGCCGGCATCACCGCGCCCAGGGGGCTCTGGAAAAGGCTGCGCAGGCCGGCGAACTCGGGCCCCACGGCGAACAGGATGGCGCCGCCGCGGCGCAGGTATTCCGCGATGTTGCGCAAATACGACGGCGGCACCACGTCGCGCAGCACGTAGCGGTCGAACACGATGAGGTCGAACTCCTTGAGCTTGATCTCGAACAGTTCCTGGACCGGGAAGACGATCAGGGCGAGCTCGTTCAGCGGCGTGAAGTCGTCCTTCTCCGGCGGGCGCAGGATGGTGAAGTGAACCAGGTCCACCGAGGGGTCCGACTTGAGCAGGTTGCGCCACGTGCGCTCGCCCGCATGGGGCTGCCCGGAGATCAGCAGAACCCTGAGCCGGTCGCGCACGCCGTTGATGTTGACCACCGCCCGGTTGTTCAGGGCCGAAAGCTCGTCCGGGACCGTTGACACCTCCAGCTCGAGGACCGTCGGGCCGGCGTGCTCGAGGACGAACGAGAACCGCTCGCTCCTGCCGACGGGGACGAGGACGGACTCCATCTCGACGCCGTCGCGGCGCAGGCTGACCCGCGCCATCTTCCGCCTGACCCCGGTCCCCTGGCGGGCGTCGTGGTCCTCGATGCGGTAGGCGACAGCGATGTCCTTGCCGACGATGCCGTAACTGGGCGCCTTCTCGATGACCAGGCGGCGGTCCTTCTCGCCGCGCGCCCCGGTCAGCAGCACGTGCAGCGGCCCGGCCGGCAGCGCCGCCGGATCGGCGGGAACGTCGTGGACCTGCCCGTCGGTGATCAGGATGGCGCCGGCGAAGCGCTGGCGGGGGATCTGGGCCAGGGTCTGGGCGAGGGCGTCGAACAGGCGGGTGCCGCGCTCGGCGTCGCCGGCGCCGGCGCCGCCCGTGCGGACGATCCTCAGCTCCAGATCGTCGAAACGCGAAAGCGCCGCGCGCACGGCGTCCAGCGCCGCTTCGCGTTGCGCCGCGCGCTCGCCCACCGCCTGGCTGTCCGATTGGTCGACCACGACCACGGCCACGTCCGGCCGGGGCTCGCGGTTCTCGCGCACCGCGCGCGGATTGATCAGAGCCAGCACCAGAACGGCCAGGGCGGCGGCGCGCAAGCCCACGCCCCGCCCGCCGCGCACGGCGGCGACGGCGAGAAGCACCGCCGCCGGGACCCCGAGCAGGGCGATGGCCGCCCACGGGAGAAGCGGGGCGAAGCCGAGGCCGTTGCTCATTGGGTAAGCCTCTTCAGGATCGCCGGCAGGTGGACCTGGTCGGACTTGTAGTTCCCGGTCAGCGTATACATCACCAGGTTGATGCCGAAGCGGTAGGCCATCTCGCGTTGCCGTTCGCCCCCCGGGACGACGGCGAAAAGCGGCCGCTGCGCCTCATCCATGGCCCACGCGGCGGCCCAGTCGTGGCCGCCGACGATGACCGGAGACACCCCGTCGTTGATGCGTTCGCCGGTGCGTTCGACCCACACCGTGCCGCCGGCCCAGCGCCCCGGAAAGGACCGCATCAGGTAAAAGGACCGGGTCAGCACGTGGTCCGGCGCCACCGGCACCAGCGGCGGGATGTCGAGCTGCCGGACCAGCCTGTTCAAGACACCGGACCGCCGCAACACATCCGCCTGCGTCCCGCCGGCCCTCTCGTGGGTGTCGAACAGGATGGTGCCGCCATTGCGCAAATACGCGTTCACCTTGTCCGCGGCCGGGGCCGAGAGCGGCGGCTGGCCGGGCGTTATCGGCCAGTAGAGCAGCGGGAAAAAGACCAGTTCGTCGGTTTCCGGATCGACGGCGACCGGCTCACCGAGTTCGGCCGCCGTGCGCCGTCTGACGATGACGCCGAGGCCCCGCAACCCGGCGCCGGAGGTCTCGTCCACCTGTGCATCGCCGGTGAGCACGTAGCCCAGGCGCGTCGTCAGGCTGGCGGGGGGCGCGACATCGTCCGCCGCCTGCGCCGCGGCCGTGCCGGGGGCCGCCAGCACCGCCAACACCATGCCCGCGGCGGCGCCCGGGCGCAGCAATCCGCGCAGGACAAGGCTGACCGCCAGGTCGACGACCGCCAGCAGCAGGGCGGCGCCCAACAACCACGCCCTCAGGTCGACCTCGGAGGCCCGGCCGTAAGCGGCGCGGGCAACGCCGGAGAGCGCGGGCGCCAGGGAACGCACATCGGAGAGATTGGCGGTCAGGTTCAGCGCCCGCCGCGCCGTCTTGTCCCCGTAGTACCCTGGCGGGTGTTCCGGCGCCGCGGCCGTGCTCTCGAAAGCGCTCCCGGCGATGGCCAGGGCGCTCGCCGGCGCCGGCCCGAGCCGCCCGAAGCCGTCGAGCACGTCCAATGGCGCCAAGGGCGCCGCGCCCTGGGTCGCCACCACGCCCTGGCTCAACGCCACGAGGCGCCGCAACATCTCCACGAACAACCCGGACAGGGGCAGGTTTGACCAGGCCGTGTTGCCGGTGGTGTGCACCAGGACCAGCCAGCCCTTTCCCCGCTTCTCGGCGGTCACCAGGGGCGTCCCGTCGCTGAGGCGGGCCCAGGTCCTGTCGCCGAGGTCGAGAGCGGGCTGTGCCAGGACCTGGCGCTGGATGGTGACGTCGGCGGGTATGGCCAGGCCGTAAAACGGGCTGCCGTCGTCGAACGCCGCCAATGTGGCCGGCTTGTCCCAGGACATGGTGCCCCCTATCACCCGGTCACCGGCGCGCAGGCGCACCGGCAGCAGCACCTCGGGGTCCTGGGCCAGGCGTGGTCCGGCGAAGCGCACGGCCACGCCGCCGACCTCGATCCACCGTTCCAGCGTCCGCCGGGACTGGCTGTCCAGCCGGCCGGGATCGACCAGCACGAGGACCGCCAGCTCGCGCCGCAGGAGCTCCGCGACGGTGCCGCGGCGCACCTCGGTAAAGGGCTCGAGGGCCCGGTCCAGGTAGTACAGGTCGCTCAAAAGGGGCTGATCGGCGATGGTCCCTTCGCCCGTGACCAAGCCCACCGGGCGGCGGCGCCACCGCTCGTCCATCAGCACCACGGCCCCGGCCGTGTTTTCGTTTTCGATCTCCAGGCGGGCGAGACGGTTCCTCAGTTCCGCGGGCAGGGTGAGGGCCGTCTCCGCCCGGCGCTCGCCGTCGGCGAAGTGCAGCGCCTGGCGCGCCAGCAGCCGGCCGTCCTCGCCCAGCGCCCGCACCCATCGCCGGGTGGCGCCGCCCGCCGCCGCCCTGACGGCGCCAATGTTCAAGGCATCCCCCTCGGCGATGGGCGGGCGCAGCGCCATGGCCAGCCTTTCGGGCGGATCGGTGACCACCGTGACCGTGCCCAGGCGCCTCAGCGCCGCCACGAACGCCGCCGTGTCCCCGTCCTCCAGCCCGTCGCTCAACCACATCACCGGCCCGGGCTGGGGAATGGCGAGGCGGCTCAGGCGCTCCTGCGCCGCCGCGCGGTCGGTCGGCCACGGTTTGGGCTGCAGGGCCTCGATGACCGTCCGCGCCTCGCCGGCGCCAAGCATCCGGGCGTGTGGACTGAAAGCGCTTGTCTCGGCGGGCGCCGTGGTGACGATGATCACGGCACGTTCGTCGCGCTCGGCGCGGTCGATGAGGCCGGCCAGCATCTCGCGGCGTCCCGTCCAGTTGCGGGCCGCGGCCCAGCCGTCGTCGATAACCAGGACCAAAGGCCCGTCGCCGCGCAGGCCCTGGGTGGCATTGAGCAGCGGATGGGCGGCGCCTAAGATGACCGCGATGACCAGCGCCATGCGCAGGATCAACAGCCACGGGGGCGACTTGGCCGGGGTTTCCTCCCGCGATGTCAGGCCGAACAGCAGGCGCACCGGCGGGAAGGCGATGCGAACCGGCTGCGGCGGCGTGACCCTGAGCAGCCACCAAAGCACCGGCAGCACAAGGAACGCGGCCAGGGCCCACGGCGCGGCGAAGGAAATGGGGCCGAGCGTCAGCACTCTTTTATTCCTTTGCCGTCTCGGACAACACCAGGAACAGGGCAAGCAATGCCATCGCCGGCGGCCGGTCCGTGTGGTGGGCGGCGAAGGTCCACCCCGCCGAGCGCGCCAGGGCCTGCAGCCCCCGGCGGTGGTTGGTCATGGTGGCGCGGTAGTCCTTGCGGATCGCCTCCGCCTTGCCGACCAGGACGTCGCCCTCGTTCTCAAGCCCCTCGAAGCGGACCCGGCCCGAGAACGGAAGCGTCTCCTCCGCCGGGTCGAGTACCTGCACCATGTGGCCGCGCACGCCGCGGCTGGCAAAGGCGCCGACGGCCGACTTGACGTCTTCCAACGGGGACAGGAAATCGCCGATCACGACCAGGCGCGCGTAGCGGGGCAGAATCTCGAACCCGGGCAAATTCTGCTCGTCGGCCGTGCCGTCCCGGATCAAGGCGGCCCGGGATCCCGCTCCCTCGTCGACCATGGCCGCGAGCGGGCCCACCTCTTCGTGGAGTACGGTCGCCAGGCGGTTCAGCGCCGCCCGGCCCGCCGCCGGCGCCCTGCCGGTGCCGAGCAGGGCCACGTGTTCTCCGCCGCGCACCAGGAGGGACGCCAGGGCGAGCAGCAGAAGGTCGGCCCGTTCGGCCTTGGTCGGCAGCGCGTCCGTCGAGCGGTAGTGCATGGACGGCGACGCGTCCCGCCACAGCCACACGCTTTGCGCCGCCTCCCACTCGGTTTCGCGGACGTAAAGGGGCTGGGACTTGGCCGACTGGCGCCAGTCGATGAGCTGGGTGGAATCCCCGGGCTGGTACCGGCGGAACTGCCAGAACGTCTCGCCCTGACCGACCCGGCGGCGGCCGTGGACGCCCTGGGATACCGTGCTCGCCACCCGCTCTGCGGCGACCAGAAGGGGCGGCAGTCCGGCCGCCAAATCTTCTGCCTTGCGGTGAATGTCGGGCCGCGGCGGCGCCATGGTACCGGCGCCTTCTCAGGCGATGCCCTCGCACAGCCGGTCGATGACGTGGCCAATCTGGACGCCCTCGGCCTGGGCGGCGAAGGTGAGGGCCATGCGGTGGCGCAGGATGGGATGGGCGAGGGCGAGGACGTCGTCGATGGACGGCGCCAGGCGCCCCTCGATCACGGCGCGGGCGCGCACCGCCAGCATGAGCGCCTGGCTGGCCCGCGGCCCCGGCCCCCAGAAGACGTGATTCCGCACCTCGGGCAGGGGACTGGATTGCGGCCGCCCGGAGCGCACCAGCGCTAAGATGGCCTCGGCCACGCTCTCGCCCACGGGCACATGACGGAGCAGCCGCTGTGCCTGGATAAGCTCCTCGGCATCCATCACCTGTTCGGGCTTTTGCTCGGTGGCGCCGGTGGTGGCGACCATGATCTGCCGTTCGGCGTCCAGGTCCGGGTGCTCGATGTCCACCTGCATGAAGAAACGGTCGAGCTGGGCCTCGGGCAGCGGGTACGTGCCCTCCAGCTCCAGGGGATTCTGGGTCGCCAGCACGTGGAACGGGATGGGAAGCGCGTGATACTGGCCGGCCATGGAGATACGGTGTTCCTGCATGGCCTGCAACAGGGCCGACTGGGTGCGCGGGCTGGCCCGGTTGATCTCGTCGGCGAGCAGAAGCTGGCAAAACACCGGCCCCTTGATGAAGCGGAAAGACCGCCTCCCGGTCTCCGATTCCTCCAGCACCTCGGAGCCCAGGATGTCGGCGGGCATGAGGTCCGGGGTGAACTGCACCCGCCTGGCGACGAGGCCGAAGACCTCGCCCAGGGTTTCGACCAGGAGCGTCTTGCCCAAACCGGGCACCCCGATGAGCAGAAGGTGACCGCCCGCCAGCAGGGTAATCAGGGTCTCCTCGATGACCTGGGCCTGGCCGAAGATCACCCGGCCGATTCCGTCGCGGGCGGCCGCGATCTGCCGCCCCAGGTCTTCGATGGCGTCGACGAGTTGCGTGGACCTGTCTAAATTCGCATTATCTTTGGCCGTGGCTTTCACGTGCACGTCTCCGCGCTTTGTTGCTTGTGATCATGCATGATTAAGAACACACGCGATACCCGAGTTTTCCGGTTTCCCGTCGATGCGGACGGCAGGGCGCCGGCGCCGCCCGCGGCTATTATGGTAGAGGGTCCTAGTGTCCTGTCTCAGAGATTCGTACGCTATACGACGGTCTTGCGAGGTTTCCGGCTAGGAGCGCGGCGCGCCGTGATGCTGGAGCATCACAAGCGGCG
>JACZWD010000033.1 GCA_022572335.1 Pseudomonadota bacterium | reverse complement strand
CCAGGCGAATGGTCAGAGGCGGGTCCGGGGGCCGCAAGCCGGAGTCCTTCTGGAAGAAGACGAACCACGGGAACTTGATGCCGGCGTGCAGGAACACGCCCGCCGTCCCGGCGGCGAGCAGGAACCAGGTGACGGCCAGTCGCTCGTCCACCGCCCCCTGCGAGATCATCGACTTGCTGATAAAGCCCGAGGTCAGGGGGAACGAGGAAATGGAAAGGGCGCCGATGATGCCGCACGCGGTGGTGAGGGGCATGCTCTGGAACAGGCCGCCGAGATCGCTGCATTTGCGCTTGCCGGTCATGTACAGAACCGACCCCGCCGACATCAGCAGCAGCGCCTTGTAGATGATGTGGGTGAAAGCGTGGGCGGCGGCGCCGTTCAGCGCCATCTCGGTGCCGATGCCGATTCCGGTGACCATGAAGCCCACCTGGTTGACGATGCTGTAGGCCAGGATCCGCCGCATGTCGTTTTCCAGGAGCGCGTAGACGATGCCATAAAGCATCATGTACAGGCCCACGTAGATCAGAATTTCGGCGCCGGGAAAGCCCCGCAGCAGCACATACACCGCCGCCTTGGTGGTGAAGGCGGAAAGAAACACGGTTCCACTGTATGAGGCCTCCGGGTAAGTGTCCGGCAGCCACGCCGACAGGGGCGGCGCCCCGGCGTTGATGAGGAAGCCGGCGAGCATAAGCCAGGTCCCCGGCGTGTCCGGCGTCATCGCCGTGAAGGCTATCGTGCCGGTGTCCGTCACCTGGGCGACGATCCCGGCCATCAACAGGACGCCGCCGAACAGGTGAACCTGCAGGTATCGCATGGAGGCGCGAAAGGAATTCTCGTTTCCCCTGGACCACACTACCAAGGTGGAGGTGATGGCCATGATCTCCCAGAACACGAAGAGGGTGATCAGATCACCGGCCAGGGCGACGCCGACGGCGCTGCCGGCGTAGACGGAAGCCGCGGCCAGCTCCGCCACCCGCCGCTGATTGAGCGCGAACAGACCGCCGGCGAAGGCCATGATGGCGAAGATGGTGGCGAACAGGCGGCCGAGGGCGTCGGCCTTGACCACCTCAAGCCTGTACTCCAGGAAGCGCGCCGACAGCGAGACGCCGTCGGGCAGTTGCCACACCAGCCACACCGTCAGCAGGGGCAGGGCGAGGACGGCGATGCTGCGCGCGTATCCCCTGAGCAGCGGCAGGAGGAGGCCGCCGAGGATGAGCACCAAGGCCGGCGGGAAGGCGCTACTCGCCGTCATAGTAGGTATCCTTGCGCTTCAGAAGGACGCCCATCGCCTTGGCCAGCAGGATCATCACGACGCAGGTCAGGAGGCCGTACCAGGCATAGAAGGCGAAGGTGCCGTCGAGCCCGAAGTAGGGATGGCCGTAAATGAACACATCGCCCACGGCGAGGACGGCGAGGACGGCGATGAAGACGATCCACAGCACGCGGATCGAGCGCCGCCTGACCAGCCAGTGCTTGCCCTCGCTCATCCCGCGCCTCCCGCCAGTTGACGGGCGAGCGCGAACGGAAGGTCGGGAAAGAAGAACAGGAACACGATTCCCGCGGCGGAGACGGTGAGCGCCAGGACGACGCACAGGGGCGCCTCTCCATGCCCTTCCCGGCGGTGCCCGCGGTGGCGGGGAGTCCCGCCGTCCCCGGCTTCGGCGCCCCGCGCGGGGCCGCCGGCGGCCACCGGCTCCGCCGTCTCGGCGCGAAAGAAGGCGGCGTACACGATGGGCAGGAAATAGGCGGCGTTGAGCAGGGTGCTGAGCACGATCACCGCCACCGCGAACATTTGTTCGGCCTCCATGGCGGCCCGCAGAATATACCATTTGCTGACGAAGCCCACGGTCGGCGGAATGCCGATCATGGAGAGCGCGGCGATGGCGAAGGCGGCCATGGTCCACGGCATCCTCCGCCCGATCCCGTCGAGCTCGCTGACCAGAGTCTTGTGGCTGGCGACGAGGATGGAGCCGGCGCAGAAGAACAGCGTGATCTTGCCGAAAGCGTGGGCGGCGATGTGCAACGCCGCCCCCATGGCCGACAGCGGCGTCAGGATCGCCGCCGCCATGATCACGTAGGAGAGCTGGCTCACCGTCGAGTAGGCGAGGCGGCGCTTCAGGTTGTCCGAACGCAGCGCCACCACCGACGCGGCGACGATGGTGAACCCGGCCACATAGAGAAGCCAGCGGCTGCTGGCCGCCTGGGCCAGGAATTCGACGCCGAAGATGTAGACGATCACCTTGAGCACGGTGAAGACGCCGACCTTGACCACGGCCACCGCGTGCAGGAGCGCGCTCACCGGCGTCGGCGCCACCATGGCCGCCGGCAGCCAGCGGTGCAACGGCATGATCGCCGCCTTGCCGATGCCGAACACGTACAGGGCCAGCAGGATGCCGACGGTGGGACCGGCGGCCTTGCCGGCGAGGATGCCGCCGTCCGTGAAATCGAGGGTCCCGGCAATCGTCCACGTCCAGACGATGGCGAAAAGCTGAAGCCCGATGGAGGTTCCCAGCAGAATGCCCAGATAGACCCGCCCGGCCCGCTTGGCCTCCTCGGTCCCGTGGTGGGTGACCAGGGGGAAGGTGCACAGCGTCAACACCTCGTAGAAGGCGAACAGGGTCAGCATGTTGCCGGCGAAGGCGACGCCCATGGTGCTCGACAGCGCGATGGCGAAATAGGCGTAGAACCGGGTCTGGTTCTTCTCGTGGTGGCCGCGCATGTAGCCGATGGAATAAATGGACGTGACCAGCCACAGAAAACTCGCGACGGCGGCGAACAGCATGCCCAGGGGCTCGACCTCGAAGGCGATGTTCAGGCCGGGCAGCATCTCGCCGAGGACGACGGCGGGCCGCCCGCCGGCGAGGACGGTGGGGAACAGCGAGGCGACGAGCCCGAACAGGATGGCCGCCGCCGCCAGGGTCACGCCTTCGCGCAGGTTGGGCCGCGACCCGGTGAGCACGATCAGCACGGCGGCGACAAGGGGCACCGCCACGGCCAGCAGAATCGTCGCCTCGGCGCTCATGGGGTTGCCCTCAGCAGGAAGGCCGCGGCGCCGCCCGCCACCTCCAGGGTGCGCGTGGCGTCGATGCCGAAATAAACGCTGGCGCCGGTGAGCAGCCACATGGGCACGAGCATGGAAAGCGGCGCCTCGGCGGGCGCCGGCCCGCCCTCGGGCGCCGGCCGGAAGTAGGCCACCTCGACGACGCGCCAGATGTAGATCACCGCCAGCAGCGAGCTCAGCAGCACGAGCACGGCGATCGGCCACCAGCCTTTCTCCAGCGCCGCCTGGACCAGGTACCACTTGGAGACGAAGCCGACCGTCAGCGGCACCCCGATCAGGCTCAGGCCGGAGACCACGAACGACGCCATGGTCACCGGCATGCGCCGGCCCAGGCCCGCCATGTCCCGGATATTGACCGAGCCTATGCGCATGAAGACGCAGCCCAGGGCCATGAACAGGGCGCACTTGATCAAGGCATGGTTGAACAGGTGGACGATGCCGCCGGTGAGGCCGGTGACCGTGGCAAAGCTTATGCCCAGGACCATGTAGCCGATCTGGGCGACGCTTGAATAGGCGAGCATGCGCTTGACGTTGTTCTGGTAAATGGCCACCGCCGAGCCCGAGACCATGGCCAGGATGGCCAGGCCCATCAGCACGTCGCCGATGAGGTTGATCCGGAAGACCTCGACGCCGCCGAAGATGGTGAAAAAGATGCGGATGAGGATGTAGACGGCCACCTTCGTCCCCGTCGCGGCGAGGAACGCCGTCACCACGGACGGGGCGTAGGTGTACGCGTTGGGCAGCCACAGGTGCAGCGGAAAGAGGGCGAGTTTCAGGCTGATGCCGACGGTCAGGAAGGCCAGCGCAACCAGGATGGTGCGGGTATCGGCGACGGCGGGCATGAGGGTGGCCAGGTCCGCCATGTTGAGCGTCCCCGTCATCATGTACATCATCGCCACCCCGATCAGGTAGAAGGTGGCGCCCAGGGTGCCCATGATCAGGTAGCGGTACGCCGCCGTCAGCGCCCGGCGCTCGGACCCCAGGCTGATCAGCACGTACGACGACAGGGACGTGATCTCCAGGAACACGAAAAGGTTGAAGGCGTCCCCGGTGATGGCGATGCCAAGCAGGCCGGTCAGGCACAACAGGTACATCGCGTAGAACAGGTAGATGCGGTCCCGCGGTATCTCGTGCTCGACGCTGCGGCGCGCGTACGGCGTCACCACGGCGCCGATGGCGGCGACGATGACCAGGACGAAGGCGCCCGCCAGGTCGACCCGGTACTCGATGCCCCACGGCGCCGCCCAGTTGCCGAGAGGGTACGTTACCGGGCCGGTCTCGAGAACCTGGAGAAGCAGCGCGACGGCGATCGCCAGCACCACCCAGCTCACCGCCAGGGTCAGGGCCCACGCCAGGACCGGGCGCCTGAGCAGGACGCACAGGGGCGCCGCCATCAGGGGGATCACCACCTGGAGGGCGGGCAGATGGGCGGCGATCACGCGTCGTCCTCCTGGCCTTCGATTTCGTCGTCCTCGATGGTGCCGTACGCGTTGCGGATGCGCACCACCAGCGCCAGGGCCAACGCCGTGGTGGCGACGGCGACCACGATGGCGGTGAGGATCAGCACATGGGGCAGGGGGTTGGAATAGGTCTCGATGCCCGCCTCCAGGATCGGCGCCGTGCCGCCCCGGACCTTGGCCATGGAGATATAGAACACGAACACCGAAACCTGGAAAATGTTGAGGCCGACCACCTTCTTGATCAGGTTGTCGTGCGCGATGACAATGTAAAAGCCGACCATCATCAGCACGATGGCGATCCAGTAGTTATAGAGGCCGGGGAACTCCACCGTTCAGCCGTCCTGATGGGCGAAGATGAAGAAAATGGTGATCATGGCGCCGGAGACGGTGGCGCCGACCCCGAACTCGATCAGGGTAATGCCCAGGTGCTGGCCGATCACCGGGTCCTCGGCGAGCACCGAGTAATCGAGGAAGCTGCCGCCGAGAAAAATTCCCGCCACCCCCACGCCGGCGTAGAGCACCAGGCCCAGGGAGAGCAGCGTCCGCGTCGCCCATGCCGGGGCCACCTTGCGGGCGTTGTCGATGCCGAAGATGAGGGCGTAGAGGATGAACGCGCTGGCGAAGATGACGCCGGCCTGGAAGCCGCCGCCGGGGCCGAAATCGCCGTGGAACTGCACATACAGCGCGAACAGCATGATCGGCGGGATCAGGAGCTTGGAGACGACCCGCAGGACGGCCTTGAATATCATTGCGCGGCCTTCTTTTTGTCCGCCGGTTGGCGCTTCTTCCTGGGCCTGCGGGAGCGCCCGATAAGGACCAGGACGCCGACGGCGGCGGTGAAGATGACCGCCACCTCGCCCAGGGTGTCATAGCCCCGGTAGCTGGCCAGAACCGCCGTCACCACGTTGGGCAGGCCGGTGTCGGGTCCGGTTCTCTCCAGGTAGTAGGGCGCCACGTGGCGGTGGATGGGGGCGTTCGGGTCGCCGTAGCGGGGCATGTCCATGGTGCCGTAGATCAACACCGCGCCGGTGGCCACGACCAAAAGCAGCGGCGCCAGGGTCTTGCGCGGCGCGGCCTTCTCCTCGCTGGTGGTGAGCGCCAGGGTGCCCAGCAGGAGCACGGTGGTGATGCCGGCGCCGACGGCGGCTTCGGTGAAGGCGACGTCCACCGCGTCCAGCACGACGTACAGCACCGCCGCCAGCAGGCTGAACATGCCCGCCAGCATGACCACGGCGAACAGGTTCCTCAGCCGCACCAGGGCCAGCGCCGTAACCGCCATGAACGAGAGCAGCGCGAAGTTGATCAGGTCTTCGATGGCCCGCCTGTCCTTTCGCTGGTTTCGGCCGCGGGCGCGTTCTTCCCGTCCACGACGGGTTCGACACCCCCGTTCAACGCCGCCCGCGCCAGGGCGTGGGTGGTCGTCGGGCTGGCGAAGAATATGAAGACGACGATGAGGACCAGCTTCACCGTCACCAGGGTGAAGCCTTCATGGATCATCAGCCCGGCCAGGATCAGTCCCATGCCGAGCGTATCCAAGATCCCGGCCCCGTGCATGCGGGCGAATACGTCGGGCAGGCGGATAATGCCGACGGCGCCGATGAAGGCGAACAGCGAACCGGCGATCAGGCATGCCCAACTGGCGATGTCGGCGAGCAGCGCCATCACACGTCTCCCCGTTCGTCCTCGCCCGAGGGGTGGCCCAGGTGGCTGAACTTGACGTATTTGGTCACGGCGATGGTGGCGATGAAGTTGATCAGCGCATAGACCAGCGCGATGTCCAGGAACGCGGGCCGCCCGGCGAGGAAGCCGTGGACGGCGATGAGGACCACGGTAAGCGTGCCGACGGCGTTGACCGCCAGGATGCGGTCGTAAATGGTCGGACCCCTGATGGCGCGGAACAATGCCAGCGCCATGGTGACGAGGATGGCGGCGGAGGCGCCGGCGAACATCAGGCCCCGTGCTCCCCCCGGCCGTCGGCGGCGCCCTCCACCGCGGTGACGCGGCGGTCCATGTCGCCGCTTATCAGCCCTTCGGCGGCCTCGCGGGTGAGGGCGTGGACGCTGAGCACCCCTTCCTCCAGGCCGATGGTGACCGTTCCCGGCGTCAGGGTGATGGAGTTGGCGTAGATGACATGGCCCAGCTCGCTCTTCTGGGTGCCCTTGAGGCGCAGCACGGTGGGGCCGATGGCCATCTTAGGGCGGACGATGACACGGGCGATGTCGATGTTGGCCTTGACGATCTCCCACAGCAGCCACGGGATGTACAGGAGGAAGCGCCCGCTCAGGTGAACCGGGTGGCCTTCGCGGTCGATCAGGTCCATGCGCCGGGCAATGAGGACGACGACGACGGTCGAGGCGACGCCGAGACCCAGCAACAGGGGTTGGTAATGGCCCGACAGCAGCAGCCAAAGCCCGTAAAGGACCGCTCCGAGACTCAGCGCTTGCAGCAAAACCCGGCTCCCCCGATGGCGTCTTCCCGGGCTGCCCCCCCAACGCCGCGAATTTTCGCTTTGGCCGGCTCTTTCTTGGCCTCAGACGATGGTTTCGTCAAGGGGGCGTTGACCAGAAATAAAGGATAGAGTCTGTCGGCGTACGGGCATTTGCGGTATGGGAGCCCCATGAACGCGACGAGGCGCCGCCTTTTCCATGCCGTACTGCTTTTCACCGCCGCCGGCCTGGTGGCCGGTCCGCATCCCGCGGCCTTGGGCGCCGGGGCTTCCGCGCCGGTGCGATTCGAGACCTCCACCCTTGTTGTGGTGACCGTCCGGGGAAGGTCCGCTTTCACCGTCGAGCTGGCGCTGAGCGAGGCCCAGCGGGTGCAGGGGTTGCAGGGACGGCGCCGCCTTGCCGCCGACGCCGGCATGCTGTTCGATTTCCAGGGCACGGGCCCGGTCATGATGTGGATGAAGGACACCTATGTGCCGCTCGACATGCTGTTCATCGATTCCCGGGGGCGCATCGTCAACATCGCCGACCACACGGTGCCGCTCTCGCTCACCGCCATCCGCTCGGCCGGGCCGGTGCGCGCGGTTTTGGAACTCAACGCCGGCACGGCGGCGCGCCTGGGCATCAGACCGGGGGACAGGGTGCTGCATTCCGTCTTCGGGGCGGACGGGGGATAGGCGATTGACACGCCGCATTTCGTGCACCTAGTACTAAGGCACTGCACCAGCCCTGCAGCCGTTTGAAAACGGGCCTGAAACCGGGGAGGAACCATTGGCGGCACCGCATTTTGTCGTCCACAACACCGACGACACCACGGGCGTGGTGGTGGTGGAAGGCGTCGAAGCCGGCGACGAGCTGACCGGCTGGGTCATGGAGACCGACGGCACCGTCACGGTGAAGGCGCGCGATCCCATTCCCCTGGGCCACAAGGTATCGCTCGGCGACATCAAGAAGGGCGATACCATCATCAAGTACGGCCACGACATCGGCCGCGCGGTGGCCGACATCCCCCGGGGCGGGCACGTCCACGTCGACAACGTCAAGACCAAGAGGTGGTAGCCATGGCAAGCCCAAATTTCTGGGGATACCGGCGTACCGACGGCCGGGTCGGAATCCGCAACCACGTCGTCATCCTGCCGCTCGACGATCTGTCCAACGCCGCGTGCGAGGCGGTCGCCCACAACATCAAGGGCACCCTGGCCCTGCCCCACAGTTACGGCCGGCTGCAGTTCGGCGAGGACCTGGAACTGTTCTTCCGCACCCTGATCGGCACCGGCAGCAACCCCAACGTCGCCGCCGTGGTGGTGATCGGCATCGAACCGGCCTGGACCGGGCGCATCGTCGACGGCATCGCCGCCACCGGCAAGCCCGTGGAAGGCTTCGCCATCGAACGGAACGGCGACCACGCCACCATCGCCGCCGCCTCGCGCAAGGCCAAGGAGTACGTCCATTGGGCGAGCGAGCTGAGGCGCGAGGAATGCGCCTTCGGGGAAACCTGGATTTCCGTGAAGTGCGGCGAATCCGACACCACCTCGGGTCTCGCCTCCAACCCCACCGTGGGCAACGTGATCGACAAGGTGGACGCCATGGGCGCGACCACCTGTTTCGGCGAGACCTCGGAGATCACCGGCGCCGAGCAGGTCTGCGCCGCCCGCGCCGCCACCCCGGAGGTGGGCGAGAAATTCCTCAAGACCTGGTCCGATTACAACGACTTCATCATGGCCAACAAGACCGACGACCTGAGCGACAGCCAGCCCACCAAGGGCAATATCGAAGGCGGCCTGACGACCATCGAGGAGAAGGCCTTCGGCAACCTGGAAAAGATCGGCAAGACGACGAAATACATCGACGTGCTGAAACCCGCCGAACGGCCGGCCAAGGGACCGGGCCTGTATTTCATGGACACCTCTTCGGCGGCGGCCGAATGCGTCACCCTTCAGGCCGCCGCCGGGTTCACCGTCCATTTGTTCCCGACCGGCCAGGGCAACGTCATCGGCAACCCGATCGAGCCGGTCATCAAGCTGACCGCCAATCCGCGCACGGCGCGGACCATGGGCGAGCACGTGGACCTGGACGTGTCCGGCCTGTTGCGGCGTGAAATGAGCCTGGACGAGGCCGGGGACGCGCTGCTCGACATGACCGTCCGCGTCTGCAACGGGCGGCTGACGGCGGCGGAGGTGCTCGGTCACCGCGAGTTCGTGATCACCAAGCTCTACCGGAGCGCCTGAAGCGCAAGGCCGGCGGCGCGCGCGTCCCGTTCCCGAGCCGGGCGGCCACCGGCGGCGCAGGCGCGCACAAGGAAGACGGCGAACATGGCGGACATGGCTTCCATGCTGGATGTCTCGGTCTGGCGGGGCGCCGGCGAGGGCCGGTTCGTTTCCTACCCGGTTCCGCGCCGCGAAAACCAGACCGTGCTCGACGTGGTCACCTACGTCCAGCGGCGCCTCGATGCGACCCTGGCGTACCGCTTTTCCTGCCGGGTCGGCATGTGCGGCTCGTGCGCCATGACGGTCAACGGGGTGGCCCGGTGGACGTGCCGCACCCACGTCGGCCGGGTGGCCAAGGACGGCCGCCTGCGCATCGCGCCGCTCAGGAACATGCCGGTGATCAAGGACCTCAGCGTCGACATGGCCGGGTTCTTCGCCAAGGCGGCGCGCGCCAAAGGCGCCTTCCGTCCGACCGCCGACAGGGCCGCGGACTTCGCCGTCATCGCGCCCGATTCGCCCCGCCGCCGGCGCGCCGACACCGCCATCGAATGCATCGGATGCGGGGTGTGCTACGCCTCGTGCGACGTGGTCACCTGGAACCCGGACTACCTGGGGCCGGCGGCGCTGAACCGCGCCTGGACGCTGGTCAACGACGAACGCGACGGGGGCAACCGGGAACGCCTCGCCGCGGTGGCGGGGGACGCCGGCTGCCATGCCTGCCATTCCCACCAGAGCTGCATGGAGCGCTGTCCCAAGCATCTCAACCCGACGGAATCGATCGCCGGACTGAAGCGGGCGACGGGGCTCGCCGCGCTCGCGGGGAAACTGTGAGCGCCCGCGCCGAAACCCTTTTGTGGCTCGCCCAGCGCATCAGCGCCATGGTCCTGGCGGTGGTCGTCGCGGTGCACATCGGCACCATCATCTATGCCGTGCAGGGCGGCCTGACCGCCCAGGAGATCATCGGCCGGGTGCAGGGAAACACCGGCTGGCTCGCCTTCTACGGGGTGTTCGTCGCCGCCGTCGCCATCCACGGGCCGATCGGCCTGCGCACCATCCTGCGCGAGATGACGCCGGTGCCGGCGCGCCTGATCGACGTGGCGGCGGCCGCCTTCGCCGTCCTCCTGGCGTGGACGGGCTGGCAGGCGGCGTACGGCCTGTACGGGTTCGGCGGCGCCTGATGCGCCCCTTCCGGCTTGCCGGCGGGTCGCGCGACCATCCCGCGTACTGGGCCTTCGCCGTCCACCGCCTGTCGGGCCTTTTGCTGGCGCTTTTCCTGCCCGCCCACTTCTACGTGCTTTCGCGCGCCATCCAGGGCGCGGCGGCCCTGGACGCCGTGCTCGCGTGGACCGAGGGCCCCCTGGTCAAGGCCGCCGAGGTGGGGCTGATCATTCTCCTTGCCGCCCACCTGACCGGCGGGCTGCGCCTTCTCGCCGTGGAGTTCCTGCCCTGGCGGGACTGGCAGAAGACCCTGATCGCCGTCACCGCCGGCGCCAGCCTCCTGATCGGCCTCGGTTTCCTGATCAACGTGGCGTGAAGGCGCGGCGCATGGGTGTTCGGCGCGCGTAGCCGCTGGATTGGCAGCTTTTCAGACGGACTCCATCAACTCGTCCGTCGACGCCGAGGCCGCGAGAGACGCCAGAAAAGATAAAAGCTTCTCGTGGGTATCCCCGATGTCTTCGTTCAAGATCCCGTGTCGCCGGGAGGGAACCATGTGCAGCGTTTTTTCCTCGGACCCAAGCTTCCCGCGGATCATTTCCGCGCTCTTGGGGTCGACAATCTGGTCTTCCGTACCCTGAACGAGGATTACCGGGCATTGTACGTCGGGCAAACGACGATCGAGTTCGTCGACCATGCGGCGCAGTTCATAAAGGCCGCGTATCGGAATGTTTCGATAGTTGATATCGGGATGTTCCGATTTGTTCGGCAGAAACGGCATGATGCCCTCGAAGGAAGAGACCCAGCGGGTCAGCTTGGCGGCGCCATGCACCAGAGGCACAAAGATCAGGTTCTTGTTGCGGAATTTCATGGGCGCGGAGACGGCGGCCACCCCGGCGAGTCGTTCCGGCCGCTCGGCCGCCAGATGCAATGCCAAAGCGCCACCGCTGGAAAACCCGACCAAGCAGATGCGGTCCGCAAAGGCCGACATGATTCTGTACCCCCGCCGGACGGACTCCAACCAGTCCTGCCAGCTTCGATCCCGCAGATCCCAGGGAGAGGTCCCATGGCCTTTCAGCCGTACGCCGACGACCGGATGACCGGCCGCCTCCAGCTTCTTTGCGAAGGCCCGGAGTTCGGCAGGCGAGGCAAGGAAGCCGTGCACCAGGACGATGCCCAGGCCGTTGCTCGCCTCGGGCACCGACAGATAAGGCTCGCCGCTCTCTGTCGCCGTCTCCTGCCGGTTGAGTTCCTCACAGCGGCGGTCTGAGAAGCATTGCCCGTCCCAGGCGTACGAATCGAGTTCGTCGTTGAAAAGCATGTGCGCCAGCGCCCGATCATCAAGAGCCGGCGCGGCGTTCATCGCCTTCTCCACCGCCTGCCTAGCCGCCAGGATCGGCGCCATTTCGTTGGCGTAGACCGAGATGAGGTTTTCGAGCCGCACCCGGTCGAACTCGTGTTCCTCGCAAAGCTTGGGCAGAAAACGGTATCGCTCAGGGTCCCTTTCCACCAGTTGGGAACACGCTTTCGATGACATGAACTGCTCGAGTCCCGGACACCGGCCATCGACCACGCCGGTGTGGGCATCGGGATTTTTCAGGCTCTGGTGCAGGTGAATGGAGGGTTCCTTCTGGGCGTTCTTAATCGCCAGATAGAGGGCCTTGTGAAACAGCTCGTAGCCGACTTCCGTCTGCCCTTTGTCCACGAACATCAGAATCAGCCGCGAAATGAGGTGGCTGAGGTTGATGGTCACCCCGGCGTACATCTCGCGCATGTAGGCGTCCCGCACCCGCAGTGTTTTGCGGCCCACGCACATGGCGACGAGGCGCTCGTCCCACCGGCCTTTGTCGCGTTTCAATGCAAAAAAGTCGTCCAGGGAGTCGATCCTGCGGATCAGACGAGAAAAAATCTGCCGTTCCCACCATTGCCAGACTTCCGCCGGCGCCATCGCATCGCCCAGCCGCACGTCCATATCCGTTTGTTTGAGCAGGATGTTTCCCTCGATGAGCAGTTCCTCGGAGAACCGTTTGCTCAACCCATCGGTGAAGAATTCTACCCCTTTGCGGAGGATGTTGTCGCTGACACGGATCGGATAGAAGGTGATGTTGGCGGGAACGATCAGGGTCGGGCGCCGCACGGCCGCCACAAGGTCTTCCACCGTTTCCAGTCCCAGCCTTTCGGTCCATGATTCCAGACACCGTAGATCCCTGGCTTCGTGGATGGCCAGGATCCCCGCTTTGAATGCCTCAAGGGTGAAGGCGAGAACGGCGGCCCCCGTGTGGTGTTTGCGTCTCTCCCGGGCGGTGCGCGAATAGATGCTGTAGCGGCCTTCGCTGTCCAAAACCTGCCGGTCCTTCACCATCCCGCCCTCGGGGAAAACGATGATCTTGCGGCCGCGAAGGATCTCTTTGGCAAGGAACGGGAGTAAACCGGGAAGGTCGTTGGGGACCGCTCCGATACCGCGCAGGTAGTTTGAAAAGGCGTCGTCACGCCGAAACAACTCGGCCGCGCCCACCGAGCGGCAAAGCGCCCCCGTCTCCTGGAAGATCAAATACTGCGGAATGAATGTCTCGAAACGGGCGAAGTGGTTGAAGAGAAATATCTGGCCGGCCTCGATCTGGCCTTTGCCGTGGTGCAGTGTGATATTGACCCCGAGACGCTTCTTCACGACTGAAATGGCGCGGGCGGTCCATTCGTAGACCGGCCGGCTGATTTCAAGATCGTTTTCTGTGTCCATGAACCAAGCTGTAAAGCGCGCCGCGTGTTTCGAGTATCTGGTATCCGCGTCGGGCGTTTGCCACCGCCAAGCCGCATCGACCGCCGGTCAGGATGGACCGAGGATCGCCTGTAACGATGACACCGGTTTGCCAGACGGCATGCCGCACCATTGGAATCAGGCGTCGGCTACACGACACCGTTCGCGTCCCCAGGCCGTTCTTTTGACTGCCATTCGTCCAGTGCCTTCGCGGTCGCCGGCCACACGGCGCCACCCTCGGCCGGCGTGGCGCGGCTTCCGGCCATCAGGCGGTGCGTCCCGCTAGTGCCGGTAGCCGTAGCGGTGGCCGTAGCCGTAGCGGCCGCGGTACCCATGGCCATAAGCGGAGCGGTGGGTGTAGCCGTAGGGTGCCCGGCCCGAGTAATAGCCGCCACCATAACGGTGCCCGTAACCGGAGTATCCGCCGTACGGGGTTCCGTACGCGCACGCCCCCAGCAACAGGGCTGCCAGGCCGAGGACCAAAACGGCCTTTCCCGCCCGACGCCCCTTTTCAACGCGCATTGCCAAGTGCCGCCTCCTTTACGTCTGCATTTGCGCCCTGCGCGCGCAGCATCGCGAGCAAGCCCTCGATACCGTGCCGCTTGACGACGGCGGCGAACTCGGACCGGCGGGTGATAAGCAGGCTTAACCCTTCCGCGATCACGTCGACGATTTTCAAGGCGCCGTTGCCGGCCCGCACCCGGTAGGCGACGTGGAGCGGCGCACGGCCGGGCAAACCGATTTCCGTGGTCACCAGGCTGTCGCGCTCGTTGACGCGGCGGACCTGGATGATGCGAACCCGGAGGGCCTCGAAAACCCGGCCGGCATCGTCGCCGGAGCGCGCGAAAATGGTTTCGCGCAGGGCCTCGAAGCGCACGGCATAGGTTTCAGGAATGAATGTGCGGAACAGGGTCGCGTATTCCCTTCGCTGGGCCGGCGTCGCCGCCCTCCAGTGGCGGCCGAGGACAAAGCGCCCGATGGTGTCAAGATCGAAGTATTCGGACAACAGCTCCCGGACATGCCGCTTGCGCCGGGCGGGACTGGACTCCGGCTCCTTGATCACGTCGATGGCCCCGTCGCCGAAGGCCTGAATGAACGCCCCGGGTTCGACCCGCGCCGCCTGCGCCGTGCCGGCGCCGGCAACAACGAGCACCGCGCACGCGGCGACCAGGACCAGCCAACGGTGCGCATGCATCCGCAGGCGCGCCACGGGCGATTCGGGGCGCGGCCCCCGTTGGCGCTGCCGGCTGCGGCGGCTCGGTTCCATCACGGAACTCATGTGACGACGGTTGGTCACGGCTGACCGTCACCGTCCGGGCTTGAGGATCAGATACCCCAGGCCGCCGGCGACGCCGAGTCCGCTGCTGCCCTCGATCGCCAGGGGCTGCAGGGAGATGTTCTTGGCGCCGCCGCCGAGGAGAGCGCCCGCGCCCGCGCCGACGCCGAACGTGGCCGAGGCCTTGCCGCCGACGTACGTGCCGGCCAGGGAGTGGGCGCCGGGGCGCGTGTCCGAGGTGCCGCCGAGCACCACGAAATGAGTGGTCTCGCTGCGGTTCCAGTTCAGATCGACGCCGAGGCCGATGCCGGTCTCGCCGGTGTAGGTCTCCTGGCCCTCCGGCGTCTTGAACACGCACGTCACGTCGACGGTGGAGTGGATCAACAGGTTGCGCCGCGTCCCTTCGACGCTGTTACAGGTCAGCACGCCGATCTCGATTCCGCCGCGGGCCATCGCGTCGGGAACGGGCAGCCCGAGCAGGAGCGCGCCCGCCAGGACCAGGCCCGGTATAAAATGCTTGTAAGTGTTCATGTCGAATCCTCCTTTCCGGTGTTGCGCGTTCTCCGCGCCGGTTACTGATTGATCTTCCAGGTCCCGTCGCCCTGCCGGCAGGCGGTCCCGTAGGCGTCCTTGCTCTGGCCGCCGACGGTGACGGTGGTCTGGTATTCGCGGCAATTCCGGCCGCTGACCGTCTGGTAGGTTCGCGTCGGCGTGACGGTTCCCGAATTGCCGGAATCCGGATTGCGCCAGCTCACGGTCTCGCCGGTCCGGTTGTACTCGAGGGCATTCCGGGCCGTGCGTTCCGCGTGCGCCTTATCGGCCCTGTCAAGAGATCTGCCGACCTCTCCGCCGAGGTAGGCGCCGCCGAGGGCGCCGATGGCCACCGCGGCAAGCTGCCCCGTGCCGCCGCCGATCTGTGAGCCGACCAGGGCCCCCAGGCCGGCGCCGAGGAGGGTGCCCAGGGACCGTTTCGGGTTGTTCTGCAACTCGGCGCAGGCCGACAGCGAAAGGACGATCAGCGCCGCCGAGGTGATGCGCGTGATGTTCATGTTCCTGCTCGTTTACCGGGTGTGGTTCGCCAGCCACGCTTGAGCCATGTGCCGGGCCCGTCGGAGTTGTTCCGGCGAGAGCCGTTCGGCGATGCGCTGGCGGAATCTGGCTGCCCGGTGCTGGTTCGTCGGGGATGAATAGTTGGCCACAGCCAGGTCGATCCACATGTGGGCTTGGACGTCGTCCTGCCGAACGCCTTCGCCGATGGAGTACATAAGCCCAATGACGTGCTGGGCCCGGGCGTCGCCGGCCGCGGCACCGGGCAGCCACTCGCGAAACGCTGCGCCGTAGTCTCCCCGCGCATAGGCGACCTTTCCATCCTCGTAGCCCGCCTGGGCCGAGAACGTTCCGCCGAGGAACAGCGCGACGGCAAAGATGGTGCGTCTCACGGTGTCGATAGCGCCGCGTTCGGCGCCATAAGTGCTAATCTTTGTCATGACCGTTTTCACCTCCTGTTGCGCGATACCTGACCCGGACATTGGACCGCCGGGCAGTGCCGGCCTGTGATGGCCGTCACACCACCCGATCAACAGAACATCAATTAAATGTGAGGGTTGCGTCATGCGCGGTGGGGCCGGCGGCGGCGTGGCAGCAAAAGAAATCTCCGCCACGCCTGGCAAATGACCCGATCGCGCTCCCATCGCGGCATATGAGAGTCCTTCGACATCCTGTTAGACGGTGACGTGGACCCGCTCCGTGCCGCCAAGGCACGCCCTCACGATGAATTGAGCCGATATTACCCCGGCTTATTGGCGGCTCCGGTAGCATGTCGTTCCGTCATCTGGGCAACAGGAGAGAGTCCATGCGTTACCGAGCAGGCTTTTTGCCCCGCAGCGGCCTTGCCGCCGGCCTGTGGATGACGGTGCTCGGCGGGTGCGCCGTGTCCGATTACCAGCGGCCCACCATCGAAACGGTTCCGCCCGGTGACGAGCGCATCGTTTTTTCCGTGGACGTGTTCCCGTGCTGATGCCAATGCACCTTTGTCAAATTTCCGAGGTTTTCCATAGTTTGTCCCATTACCAAAGAAATCGCGGAAGCAATGGAACTCATCATGAATAGAGACAAGGAACGGAAACAATCCACGAATGCCAAGTCCCGCGCGGCAAAATCCGCTACCCAGATGTGGGTCTCAACCA
>JACZWD010000032.1 GCA_022572335.1 Pseudomonadota bacterium | reverse complement strand
TAAAGCATGGGGATCGAAAGCAGGGTGTTGGTCCGCGAGAACAGCATCGCGGTCCGCGCCGCCGCCTTCTTGGCGTCCGCGTCGGCCTCGACCAGTCCCAGCACCTTCTTCTGGTTCGGCCAGATGATGAACCACACGTTGAACCACATGATGATGCCAAGCCACATGCCGATGCCGATGGCGGTGTGCTTGGCGACGCCGTCGGTCAGGCCGATGGCCAGGGCATCGAGGACGTATCCGTTGAGGCTCGCCACGATCAGGCCGGTGACGATGGTCGCCATCGCGGCCCAGCGGAACCAGAACAGGGCCGCGGGGGCGATGTGCTTGCCGATGGCCGGTTTCAGTTCATCGGGGATCGCCGGCATCGTCGGGATCTGGACGAAATTGAAATACCACAACAGACCGATCCACATGACCCCGCTGAGCACGTGCAGCCAGCGGAACAGGAAGGCCCACCAGTTCTGGTCGAATTCGAGGCCCTGGGTGTGCCAACCGACGACGACGGCGATCATGATCACGGTCAGGACCACCCCCGCGATCACGGTGTTCTTCAGATCTGCCAGTATGTTGCTCATGTCCATCCCCCAACCTTGCTTGCCTCGGTACCGCGAAGGCCACCACTCTAGTGCCGGCCATCTTAAAATCATTTTAAACTGGAAGTCTAAAACTTCGTCCGTCATGGGTACGCCGATGGCGTTCAAATCAAGGCGCCACGGGCATCCGGCGCATCCGTTCGGGCCCCCTTGTCGCCCGCCGTCCGCGGTGACGGGACGCCGCACGGGGGCGAATCGCTGCCCCGGCACGATCGGGCGGGGCTGATCGGATGGCGTGCCGAGGCTGTCCGCCGTTTCGCCCTCACCCGGCGCGCCCGTTCTTCATCATCTCAAGCTCGAGCTTGAGCAACGGCAGGCGCGGGAAAACGGGTGTCGCGGAGGCGGGGAAAAGCATCATGGCGCCGTGCACGGTGTCCGGATAGGCGCCCCGGACATTGTCGAACTTGCGGATTTCCAGCGCGACGACCTGGTCGGTAACGGGGTCGATGCTCATCCACAAGGCCGTCGGGTTGGTCCGGCCCGCGGTGCCCCGGTCAAGTGTCTTCAGGGGAGGCCCGAAACGACGCGTGCAAAAGGCGACGATGGCGTCGAAGGATTCCGTGGGGAAAAGCGCATGCAGGCGCGTGGCCTTGCCGTCATCGTAGCGGACGAGGGCCTGGGCGCCCCGGTACATGCCGCTTTTGACCTGGACAAGGGACGCCACCTCCTCCGGCCAGTCGACGGGCTCCACACAAACCACCGTCGCTCCGCCGGCCGTTTGCACGCAGCGCACGCCGGCTTTCGGCTCCTCCGTCGTGGGTGGGGCGGCTTTCCCCAGCGCCGCGGACCGGCCCAGGGCCAGAGCCACCTTGTCCAGATCTTCCCGGGACACGTCGGCGGGCGGGGGCAGGCGGGTCGGGGGCAGCCGGACCCGGGCCACCTCCACGTCGCCGTCACCGCCGTCGCCCCGCTTCTTTGGCGGGGTGGGCCGGAAGGCCTCGGCCAGTGTCTGGAAGAAACCGCCGGACTCGTCCGCCGCCCGGTCCCCGGCTGTCGGCGCGGCCGGTTTCGCCCTTCGGATCGGCGGCGCCGCGGCGGCCACGGCCCGTTGTGGCTTTCGCGGCCGTGGGGCGGCGACCCCGGCCGGTGGTGGTGTCCACCTGGGCGGAGGCTGGACAGCCGGCGGCGGCGCCAAGGTGCGGGGAGGTTGCGCGGCCGGCGGCGGTGATGTGGTCGCGCCTGCGGGGCCGCGGACCTGGCCGATGACGGGAATGTTGGTTTCCGCCGCCGCGTCCGGATCAAAGGGATTGGGCTGGCCGGCGGGCCAGAACGGCGCCGGGCCCGCCACCTGGACCGGCGCTCCCGCGTCGGGGGCCAAGGCCGCCACGGGTGGGGCAGGGACGGGTTGGGGGATGGGGGCCCGCACAGCAGGCGGCGCGGGCGCCGGTTGGGGGGGCGCCGGTACCGCCTGGCCGGCGGCTTCCTGGAAGTTGCGCAGGGACAGGAGGAAGTGGGCGATCTCGAAATAGCCCTTGTCCACGGCCAGGTCCACGGGCGTCAGGCCCCAGTCGTTGACCGCCGTTATGTCCGCGCCCGCCGCGACGCTGGATTGCGCGGCGCCGAGGTCGTTCTGGTGCACGGCATCGAACAGGTTTTGGCTGGCCTCCGACAACGGGCCGCCGGACGAGCGTTGGGCGGCCGCGTCGACGGTACCCAAGAGCAAAACCCCGATGATCGCCACGGCGCGGCAAAGCGCCGCCGCTCCGCCCCGGAAAAAGAGGCCCGCGGGGCGGTGGCCTGTGGTGCGATGGGCAAGACGTTCCATACACATCTATCCTGACCGGGACGGCCTGGCCGCCGGCGCCACGGGGTTTAGCCACCGGCGGAGGTGGGCGCGGATGGAATAATGCCGCTTTTGGCGGCCGGCGACAACGGTGCTGGTCGGCACACGGGCCCGGGCACCGCGGCGCCGGCCGGACGCGCGCCTTTGCGCTGATGATTTTCCGGGGCGCGGCCTATAATACCAAGGGGCGCGCCCGTCGCGTCCGCCGGCGGATGACGGCAAGCGGGAGGACCCCATGGAATACCGCACTCTGGGCCGAAGCGGCCTTCACGTTTCCCCCATTTGCCTGGGCACCATGATGTTCGGCGGCGCCACCGGCGA
Source organism: Pseudomonadota bacterium (assembly GCA_022572335.1). GTDB lineage: Bacteria > Pseudomonadota > Alphaproteobacteria > Rhodospirillales > 2-02-FULL-58-16 > JACZQZ01. The sequence continues at coordinate 13,873 of JACZWD010000032.1, read as the reverse complement.
GCGCGCCGCCGGGCGTATCGTCGGCCGCGCCCGCGACGCCGGGGTCAACTTCATCGACACCGCGGACGTCTACAGCAAGGGCGCGTGCGAGCGCATGGTCGGCAAGCTCATCCGGCGCGACCGGGAGCGCTGGGTGCTGGCGACCAAGGTCGGCAACACCATGGGCCCGGACCCGCACCAGAAGGGGCTCGGCCGCAAGTGGATCAGCCGGGCCATCGACGCCAGCCTCAAGCGCCTGGGCACCGACTACGTGGACATCTACTACCTTCACCTGGACGATCCGCAGACGCCCCTGGAGGAAACCATCGCAACCCTTGGCGACCTGATCCGGGTGGGCAAGGTGCTGCACTGGGGATTTTCCAACTTCCGCGGCTGGCGCATCCCCGAGATGGTGCGCCTGGCCGAACGCCTGGGCGTGCCGTGGCCGGTGGTGGCCCAGCCCTATTACAACGCCCTGAACCGCATGCCGGAGGTGGAATACCTTCCCGCGTGCTCCCATTTCGACGTCGGAGTGGTGCCCTACGCCGCCCTGGCGCGCGGCGTGCTCACCGGCAAGTACCCGCCCGGCGGGGCACCGGCCAAGGGCACCCGGGCGGGCCGCAAGGACGCGCGCATCCTGGAGACCGAGTTCCGCAAGGAATCCCTGGTCATCGCCCAAAAGGTCAAGGCCCGCGCCGAATCCCGGGGCATGACGGCGGGGCAGTACGCCTTCAACTGGGTGCTCAACAACCGGCTCGTCACCTCGGTCCTCGCCGGACCCCGGACCGAAAGACAATGGGCCGAGTTCCTGGGCGCGCTCGAGCACCGGTTCCCGGCCGGGGACGAGGCCTTCATGGACAAACTGGTGCCGCCGGGCCATCCCTCGACGCCCGGGTACTCCGATCCCAAGTATCCGGTCACCGGGAGGGTGGCGCGAACGTAAGGGCGTCGGGCAGTGCCCGCGCCGGCTACTCCGCCGCCGCCCGCGTTTCGCCCAGCCACGCGTCGAGATCCTTGAGCGCGCGGGCCGAGAGCGCCTGCTTGCGGTCCCGGCCCCGGGGCCGGCGGCCGCCGGCGTCCGCGGCCTCGATCGGCGGGAACAGGCCGAAGTTGACGTTCATGGGCTGGAAGGTCTCCGGCATCGCGTCGCCGGTAAGGTGGCCGAGGAGCGCCCCCAGCGCCGTGGTCGAGGGCGGCGGCGACGGGGTCCGCCCGAGCCGCTCGGCGGCGGCGAAGCGCCCGGCAAGCAGGCCCATCGCGGCGCTTTCCACATAGCCCTCGCATCCCGTGATCTGTCCGGCGAAGCGCAGGTTCGGGCGCGTTTTGAGGCCGAGAGTCCGGTGCAGCAGCTTGGGGCTGTTGATGAAGGTGTTGCGGTGGACGCCGCCGAGACGCGCGAACTCGGCGCCCTCCAGGCCGGGGATGGTTCTGAACACCCGCTTCTGCTCGCCGTGGGTGAGCTTGGTCTGGAAGCCGACCATGTTGTAGAGGGTCCCCAATGCGTTGTCCTGGCGCAGCTGGACCACGGCGCGGGGCTTGGTTTGCGGGTCGTGGGGGTTGGTCAGGCCGACCGGCTTCAGGGGACCGAAGGCCAGGGTCCGGCGGCCGCGCCCGGCCATGACCTCGACGGGCAGGCAGCCCTCGAAGTACGGCGTGTCCTTTTCCCAGTCCTTGAACGCCGTCGTGTCGGCGCCGCACAAGGCGTCGACGAAGGCCTCGTATTCGTCCCCGGTCAAGGGGCAGTTGATGTAGTCGGCCCCGTCGCCCTTGTCGTAGCGGGACTGGAACCAGGCCTTGGAGAAATCGATGCTTTCGGTGTAGACGATGGGGGCGATGGCGTCGAAGAAGGCCAGCGCGTCCTCGCCGGTCGTCTCGCGGATGGAGCGGGCCAGGTCCGGCGAGGTCAGGGGCCCGGTGGCGACGATCACCGAATCCCAGGCCTCGTCGGGCAGGGCCGGCACTTCTTCGCGCTGGATGGTGACCAGCGGTTCCGCCTCCAGGGCCTCCTGCACGGCGCGGCTGAACCCCACCCGGTCCACGGCGAGGGCCGAGCCCGCCGGCACCCGGTGCGTATCCGCCGCCCGCATGATCAGGGAACCCAGGCGGCGCATCTCCTCGTGCAGCAGGCCGACGGCGTTGTGTTCGGCGTCGTCGGAGCGCAACGAGTTCGAGCACACCAGTTCCGCCAGGCCGTCCGTGACATGGGCCTCGGTGGGGCGCACGGGCCGCATCTCGTGGAGAACCACGGGGACGCCGGCGCGCACCGCCTGCCACGCCGCCTCGGACCCCGCCAGGCCGCCGCCGATGATGTGAACAGGGTTCATGCGCGCGCTGCCCATGGCCGCGCTCCCTTACGTCTTACCGCGCCCCGGCCCCGGCGAAATCATGGCGCCGCGAACAGTATCATTGTTTATTTTCGCCAAGGCAAACCGTTCCGGCGGCGGTCCAGGATCGATCGTGCCCGAGTCCTCGCCTGCACGATTTCGCGTATCATACGATGGCGTTTCCCGCTCCCTCGGCAGGAGGGGACGCGCGGGCGATGCGGACCCACCGGCAAGCGTTCCCAACGCCCCGAGGGAGCGGGAAAAACGATCGTATCGCGCACGAATCTCTGGGACAGGATACTAGCGCCGCGCCCATTCGCCCAGCACACGGACCACGGCGCCGGTCAGCCGGGCCAGCTCGTCCGCTTCGACGATGAACGGTGGGGTCATGTAGACGATGTCGCCGAAGGGGCGCAGCCACACCCCTTCCTCGATGAAACGCCGCCTCAGCCAGTCGAGATGGCGCATGGCGTCCAACTGCACGACGCCGATCGCCCCCTTGGCCCGCACGTCGCGGACGCCGGGCAGGGCCCGGCACGGTTCCAGGGCTTCCGCCATGTGCGCCTCCATGGCCGCCACCGCGTCCAGGCGGGGCTCCCGCTCGAACAGGTCGAGGGACGCGTTGGCGGCGGCGCAGCCCAGGGGATTGGCCATGTAGGTGGGGCCGTGCATGAGCGCCTTGGCCGGGTCGTCGTCGAGGAAGGCCTCGTAGACCCTGTCGCTGGCGACGGTGGCGGCGAGGCCCATGGTGCCCCCGGTAAGGGCCTTGGACAGGCAGATGATGTCGGGCGAGATGTCGGCCTCCTCGCAGGCGAACATGCGGCCCGTGCGCCCGAACCCGGTCATCACCTCGTCGGCGATGAACAGCACGTCGTTGTCGGCGGCGATGCGGCGGACGGCGGCCAGGGTGTCCGCGCCGTGGAACTTCATGCCCCCGGCGCCTTGCACCAGGGGCTCGATGACGAGGCCGGCGATCTCGTCCCGGTGGCGGCGCAGGAAGGAGTCGAACCCGGTACGCGCCTCCTTCGTGGACGGCAGCTCGACGATGAACTGTTCGCGAATATGGCCCTTGAACGGCCGGTGCATGCCCCCTTCCAGGTCGCACACCGACATGGCGCCGAGGGTGTCGCCGTGATAGCCGTGGCGGAAGGCGACGAACCGCGAGCGCCCGGCGACGCCCCTGTTGATCCAGTACTGGAGCGCCATCTTCAGCGCCACCTCCACCGACACCGAGCCGGAATCGCAAAAAAAGACGTGGTTCAGGCCGGGCGGCAGGAGGGCCGTCAGCCGGCGCGCCAGGTCCAGGGCCGGCTGGTGGCTCAGGCCCCCGAACATGACGTGGGGCATGATCTTCAGCTGGCGCTCCATGGCGCCGATGATGTGGGGGTGGTTATAGCCGTGACACGCGGTCCACCACGACGCGATGCCGTCGATGAGCTGGCGCCCGTCGGCGAGGCGGAGGCGCGTCCCCTCGGTCGCCACCACGGGCAGCGGCGGCGGCGTCGTCTTCATCTGGGCATAGGGCAGCCACACGTGGGGCCAGCCCCGCGTCAGCCACCGGGGGTCCGTGCCGGGCGGGCGGGCGGTCATTCGGCTGCCGCGTCGGCGGTCTCCGGCGGCATGATCTCGATCCCCAGCCGTTCGAACAGCCGCATGTCGGCGTCGCGGTCCGTGTTCGGCGCGGTGAGCAGCCGGTCGCCGAGAAAGGCCGAGTTGGCGCCGGCGAAGAAGCACAGCGCCTGCATTTCGTCGCTCATGGACTCGCGCCCCGCCGACAGGCGCACGAAGGCGCCCGGCATGAGGATGCGGGCGACGGCGATGGTGCGCACGAACTCCAGCGGGTCGAGCTTCCCGGCGTCCTCCAGGGGCGTCCCCGCGACCGGCACCAGCATGTTGATGGGCACGCTGTCCGGGTGGTGGGGCAGGTTCGAGAGCGTCATCAGCATGCCGGCGCGGTCGGCGCGGGCCTCCCCCATGCCCAGGATGCCGCCGCTGCACACCTTGATCCCGGCGTCGTGGACGTGGGCGAGGGTGTCCAGCCGGTCCTGATAGGTGCGCGTCGTGATGATGGTCGAATAAAAAGCCTCGGAGGTGTCCACGTTGTGGTTGTAGTAATCCAGGCCGGCCGCCTTCAGGCGCCGGGCCTGGTCCCCGGTCAGCATGCCGAGGGTGACGCAGGTCTCCATGCCCACCGCCTTCACGGCCTTGATCATGTCGGTGATCCGGTCCACATTGCGCTCGCCGAGGGACCGCCAGGCCGCGCCCATGCAGAAGCGCCCCGAACCGGCTTCCCTGGCCCGCCGGGCGGCGGCCGCCACGTCGTCGACGGACATCAGCTTCTGCGCCTGCACGCCGGTCGCATGATGGATGCTTTGGGCGCAGTAGCCGCAGTCCTCCGGGCAGCCGCCGGTCTTGATGCTGAGCAGCGTACAGGCCTGGATCTGGTTGGGATCGAAGGTACGCCGGTACACGCAATGGGCCTGGAACAAAAGGTCGCTGAAGGGCAGACCGAAAAGGGCGAGGATCTGGTCCAGGGTCCAGTCGTGGCGCGCCCCGTCGTCCGCCGGGGCGGTATGCGCTTGGGCGCCGGCGCGTGCATGTGCGGTCATGGAACTCTCACTCCGGCCCTGTCCCGCCGGTCTCGCGGGCACAGCGGTATGCATACATCCGGGGACACATGAGCGAAACCTCTAAATCGCCGGCTCCCGCCCCGGAAACGTACGCGCAGGGCAAGCTCGACGCGCTGGAGGGCCTGAGCCTCCGGCGCCGCCTCCAGGAAACCCGGCGCGCCGGCCCGGACCGGGCGTTCCGCGCCGGCCGGGAGCTGATCTCGTTCTGCTGCAACGATTACCTCAACCTGTCCCACCACCCCGAGGTGTGCCGGGCCGCCATCCAGGCCATCGAGAGCTACGGCGCCGGCGCCGGAGCGTCGCGCCTGGTGACCGGAAACCACCCCTTGTATGCCGACCTGGAGGCGCGGCTGGCCCGCTTCAAGGGCACCGAGGCGGCGTGCGTGTTCGGCAGCGGCTATCTGGCCAACATCGGCATCATCCCGGCGTTCGCCGGCGCCGACGACCTCATCGTCGTCGACGAGCTCGGCCATGCGTGCATGCACGCCGGCGCCCGGCTCAGCCGGGCGACGACGCGCACCTTCGCCCACAACGACCCGGACTCCTGCCGCGCACTCCTCGCCGCCGAGCGTGGGAAGCACCGGCATTGCCTGGTCCTCACCGAGGGCGTGTTCAGCATGGACGGGGACCTGGCGCCCCTGCCGGCGCTGTCGGCCCTGGCCGCCGACTTCGACGCCTGGCTGCTGGTCGACGACGCCCACGGGTTCGGCGTGCTGGGCGGCGGCCGCGGCAGCGCCGCCCACTGGGGCGACGGCGTGCACGTCCCCCTGCAGATGGGGACCCTGTCCAAGGCGGCGGGCACCTACGGGGGGTATCTGTGCGCCGCCCGCCCGGTGGTCGATTTCCTCGTCAACCGGGCGCGCAGCTTCGTCTACAGCACCGGCCTGCCGCCCTCGGTGGTGGCCTCCGCCATCGCCGCCCTCGACATCATCGCGCGCGATCCAGGCCTCACCGAGACGCCGGTGCAGAAGGCCAGGCTGTTCACCTCGCTGCTCGGCCTGCCGCCGGCCGAAAGCTGCATCGTGCCCGTCGTCCTCGGCGACGCGGACGACGCCCTGGCGGCGTCGGAGTCCCTGTTGGAGGCCGGCTTCCTGGTCATCGCCATCCGCCCGCCGACGGTGCCCGAGGGCACGGCGCGCCTGCGGTTTACGTTCTCCGCCGCCCACCGGGACGAAGACATCGCCCGCCTCGTCCGATGCCTCGACGATCTGGGCTTGAAAGGCGCCGGGGCCGCCCGGTGAGGGCCTTTTTCGTCACCGCGTCCGGGACCGAGGTCGGCAAGACCGTGGTCGCCTGTCTCCTGTGCCGGCAGCTCAGCGCGGCGGGAACGCGGGTGCGGGCGGTCAAGCCGGTGATCACCGGCTTCGCCGACGACGCGCCCGGGGGCACCGACACGGCGCTGCTGCTCGACGCCCAGGGACTGGACGCGACGCCCGGGGCCATCGCCGAAGCCTCGCCGTGGCGGTTCCGCGCCGCCCTGTCGCCGGACATGGCGGCGCGCCGCGAGGGCCGGTCCATCGATTTCCGCCGATTGGTCGATTTCTGCCGCGGCTTACGGGACGGCGCCGAGGACGTCCTGCTCATCGAGGGGCTGGGCGGGGTCCTGGTGCCGCTGACGGAGAAGGAAACGGTGGCCGACTGGATCGCCGCCCTCGGCGTTCCGGCGCTGCTGGTGACCGGCAGCTACCTGGGCACCCTCAGCCACACCCTGACCGCCGCCGAGGCCCTGAAGGCGCGCGGCGTCCCGCTGGCGGCGGTGATCGTCAGCGAATCGGCCGACTCACCGGTACCGCTCGCCGAAACCGTGGAAACCCTGGAACGGTTCGTCACACCCGTTTTCGCGCTGCCACGCCTGAACGACACCGAAGAATGGCGCGCCGCCCCGGACCTGACGGGGGCGCTCACGCCCGTGTCCTGATTTTCGGTTGCCTGTCGGGGCTGCGCCCACGTTCATCGCCAGGTGTCGCTCCGCGAGCGCTGCCGCGCCGGCTTTTCCAGGGGCAAGCCCCTGGACCCCATGGTGACTAGGCATATCCACGGCGGGTGTAACGGGTGCGACGGACTTACCCGCTCTGGAGCAACTTCGGCGATTTCAGGTCGACTCGTCGTGATCCTTGTCCAGGATTTTCCGAACAACCGCTTTCAAAGGCGCCAAATCCTCGGTGACCGTTTTCCAGATGATCGGCAGCTTTATAGCGAAGTATCCGTGGGCGATGAGGTTTCTCATACCGCGAATATCCTCCCACGGGACGTCCTTGTATTCGGAAGTAATCTCGGCCGGCAGTTGGGACACGGCCTCGCCGATGGTTTGCAGGTTGTACGGCACGGCGTCGCGAGTCCGGTCGTCGGCCGCGAACTGGGCCTGAGCCAGCCCCTGCACGTACTGCTGGATGCGATCGATCGCGTCGAGGATATCGTCGATGCGAAGACGCCAATGCCTAGGCATAGACCGCTTCGCTTTCGACCCGCTCGTTGACGCGCCGGTTCGGCGAGCCCGGAGTCACGAGGTCGACGGGCCGTTCCAACACCTCTTCCAGGTGCCTCTTGAGACGAACGAACGCGAAGAGACCCGGGATCGAGTCCTCATCGAAATCCACCACGATATCCACGTCGCTGTCCGGGCCGGCTTCGCCGCGGGCGACGGAGCCGAAGACGCCGATGGTTTTGACCCCGAAGGCGTCCAGCGCCTCCTTGTCGGCGCGCAGCTTGTCAAGGATTTCGTCGCGCAGCATGGCCTGGTTTTCCGTCTGTCCGGAACGGCAGTATACAGGAAAATCCCGGCAAACCGTAATGGGGTGCGGGGCGGAGCCCCGCCTCGGGCCGCGCGCAGCGCCCGCGTAAGCGGCTAAGCCCGCTTCCTGATTTTCTGTTTTCTCTCGGGGCGCCGCGCCGCCCGGGCCCGCTCCTTGCCCCGGCTGAGATACTTGGCCAGGTACTGGCCGGTGAAGCTGCCGGGCGCGGCGGCGACGTCCTCGGGCGTGCCCTGGGCGACCACGCGGCCGCCCTTGTCGCCGCCTTCGGGCCCCAGGTCGATGATCCAGTCGGCGGTCTTGATGATCTCCAGGTTGTGCTCGATGACGACGACGGTGTTGCCCGAGTCGACGAGGGCGTGCAGCACTTCCAGCAGTTTCCTCACGTCGTCGAAGTGCAGGCCCGTCGTCGGCTCGTCGAGGATATAGAAGGTCCTGCCGGTGGCGCGCCGCGACAGTTCCTTGGCCAGCTTGACGCGCTGCGCCTCGCCGCCGGAAAGGGTCGTCGCCTGCTGGCCCAGGTGGATATAGCCCAGGCCGACGCGCTGCAGGGTGTGGAACCGGGCGCGGATGGCCGGCACCGCCTTGAAGAACTCCAGGGCCTCGTCCACGGTCATGTCGAGCACGTCGGCGATCGACTTGTCGCGGAAGCGGATGTCCAGGGTTTCGCGGTTGTAGCGCTTGCCCGCGCAGACGTCGCACCGCACGTAGACGTCGGGCAGGAAGTGCATCTCGATCTTGATCAGGCCGTCGCCCTGGCAGGCCTCGCAGCGCCCGCCCTTGACGTTGAACGAAAAGCGGCCCGGCTTGTAGCCCCGCACCCGGGCCTCGGGCAGGCCCGAGAACCACTCGCGGATGGGGGTGAAGGCGCCGGTGTAGGTGGCCGGGTTGGAGCGCGGCGTGCGCCCGATGGGCGACTGGTCGATGTCCACCACCTTGTCGATGAACTCCAGCCCCTCGATGCGGTCGTGGGCGCCGGGGTGCAGGCGGGCACCGTGCAGGCGCCGGGCCAGGGCCCGGTACAGGGTCTCGACGACAAGGGTCGATTTGCCGCCGCCGGAAACGCCGGTGACGCAGGTGAACACGCCCAAGGGAAAGTCGACGGTGATGTGGGCCAGGTTGTTGGCCCGGGCGCCGATGACGCCGAGGCTGAAGCCGTCGCGCCCGGTGCGGCGCCGGGCCGGCACCGGGATCTGGAGGAAGCCCGTGAGGTACTGGCCGGTCAGGCTTTCCGGGCTTGCCATGACGTCGGCCGGGGTGCCCCTGGCGACCACGCGGCCGCCGTGGATGCCGGCCCCGGGTCCCATGTCGACCACGTAATCGGCGCTCAGGATGGCTTCCTCGTCGTGCTCGACGACGATCACGGTGTTGCCCAGGTCCCGGAGCCGCTTGAGGGTGCCCAGCAGGCGGTCGTTGTCGCGCTGATGGAGGCCGATGGAGGGCTCGTCCAGCACATAGAGCACCCCGGTCAGCCCCGAGCCGATCTGCGAGGCCAGGCGGATGCGCTGGCTCTCGCCGCCGGAAAGGGTGGCCGAGGCGCGCGAAAGGGTGAGGTATTCCAGCCCCACGTTGACCAGGAAGCGCAGCCGTTCGTTGACCTCGCGCAGGATGCGCCGGGCGATCTCCCGTCGCGTCGGCGTCAGGCTTTCTTCCAGGCCGGCGAACCAGGCATGGGCCCGGTCGATGGACATCTCCGTCGTTTCGCTGATGTGCAGGCCGGCGATCTTCACCGCCAGGGCCTCCGGTTTCAGCCGGTGGCCGGCGCAGGTCTCGCACCCGGTCACCGTCTGGTAGCGGCTGAGCTCGTCGCGCACCCACGACGAATCCGTCTCGCGCCAGCGGCGCTCCATGTTGGGGATGACGCCCTCGAACGGCTTCTTGATCTCGTAGGACCGGAGGCCGTCGTCATACACCATGGTCACCGGCTGTTTGTCCGAGCCATACAGGATCATGTGGCGCACTTTGTCGCCGAGGGTCCCCAGGGGCGCCGACAGGTCGAAGCCGAAGTGCCGGGCCAGGCTTTCCAGGGTCTGGATGTAGTACTGGGACGTCGAGTTGGCCCACGGCGCGATGGCGCCTTCGCCCAGGGACAGCCGGTCGTCGGGCACCACCAGGCCGGGGTCGAAGTACATCTCCGTTCCCAGTCCGTCGCAGGCCGGGCAGGCGCCGTAGGGGCTGTTGAACGAGAACAGCCGGGGTTCGATCTCGTCGATGGTGAAGCCGGAGACGGGGCAGGCGAACTTGGCCGAGAACGTGACCCGTTCGCCGGTGTCCGCGTCCTCGGTGAAGGCCAGGCCGTCGCTCAAAGTCAGCGCCGTCTCGAAGCTGTCGGCGAGGCGGCTGGCTATGCCGTCGCGCACTTTCAAGCGGTCGACGACGACCTCGATGTCGTGCTTGACCTTCTTGTTCAGGGCCGGCACGTCTTCGATGTCGTAGAGTTCGCCGTCCACCTTGACCCGCTGGAAGCCGCGTTTCCGGATGTCCTGGAGCTCCCGTTTGTATTCCCCCTTGCGGCCGCGGACGATGGGGGCGAGCAGGTACAGCCGGGTGCCCCCGGTCATCTCCATCACCCGGTCCACCATCTGGCTGACCGTCTGGCTTTCGATGGGAAGCCCCGTCGCCGGCGAATGGGGGACGCCGACGCGGGCGAACAACAGGCGCAGGTAGTCGTAAATCTCGGTCACCGTGGCGACCGTCGAGCGCGGGTTCTTCGACGTCGTCTTCTGCTCGATCGAAATGGCCGGCGACAGCCCGTCGATGGAGTCCACGTCGGGCTTCTGCATGAGCTCCAGGAACTGGCGCGCATAGGCGGACAGGGACTCCACGTAGCGCCTCTGGCCCTCGGCGTAGATGGTGTCGAAGGCCAGCGACGACTTGCCCGAGCCCGACAGCCCGGTGATCACGGTGAGCCTGTCGCGCGGGATCTCCACGTCGATGTTGCGGAGGTTATGCTCGCGGGCGCCGCGGATCTCGATCTTGTCCATGGACCTTATATATGTCCGGTCATTCGGGGGGCCGAGCGCAACCGTCCAGAATTATAGGGATCGGGGTGGGGTGTAAAGGGAGGTGGTGGTCCGGCCCGACGGCCGGCGCGGTTAACCGCGCACGCCCGTTTGTGTTAGTGTCCTGTCCCAGAGATTCGTGCACTATACGATCGCGTTTCCCGTTTCCTCGGCAGGAGGGGACGCGCCGGCGATGCGGGGCCATCGGCAAGCGTTCCCGACGCCCCGAGGGAGCGGGAAACGCGACCCGAAGGGCGGTCTTGCGAGGCCCCCGGGGGGACTACGGGGGGTGTCCCCCCGGCTACGGTATGCGGGGGACGCCCCCGCGGCCCCCGGCGTCGTCGCGCGCCGCTTGTGATGCTCCAGCATCACGGCGCGCCGCGCTCCTCGCCGGAAACCTCGCAAGACCGTCGTATAGCGTACGAATCTCTGGGACAGGACACTAGACTTGTCCGGGGTTTCCATGCGGTCCGTCCGCAAGGGGAGTGCGGCAATGCGATACCTGGCCGTCGTCGCGGTTCTGTTCCTGGGGCTGACCTTGCCGGCGTGGGCCGACAGCCATCTCGAGGGCGTGGCCCGGGTCGGGATGGTGGCCGGGACGAAGATCACCAACTTCGACGCCATCGCCCGGGCATTCAAGATTCCCCAAAGCGCAGGGGTCGGGCTGGCCAAGGAGGTGGTGATCGAACAGGGCGACGGCGGCCAATTTAAGGCGTTGGATGTGTACCGTGTTCCCGGAAGCGGCCGGTTCGATATCGTCTTCACCGAGGGCAGCGACCGGGAGGGAACGTTCCACTTCGTGACCACCGGGGCCGGCGCGCTGGGGAACGTTTTTTACAAGAAGAAAGGCACTCCGCTCAGGGCCCTCTCCACGGCGGCCTACGAGGACGCCTTCGAGGACGAGGTCCAGTTCTGGCGCGCCTGGGCGCGGAGACAGGGGCGTTGAGTGGCCGATCCCCCCCGTGCCGTTCTCATCCGCCGAAGCCCTGTCCGTTGACGGAGCGCAGGTGCGGACCGGCTTTCGTCACGCGGGATGAATTGTTCTTGATTTGTTCCATCCCATGATGTAGGCTCGATACCGGGTCCGTGCCCCGGTTTATCCCCGTTTTCCACCGGGCGCCATGTGGCGGCGGGGCGGGGAGCCGTGTACAGTACGCCGGAAGGACGTGAACAGGGGGTCCCATGGCAGGCAGCGTCAACAAGGTCATTCTGGTCGGCAACCTGGGGCGCGATCCCGAGATCCGCTACGCCCAGGACGGCACCAAGATCGTCACCTTCTCCATGGCGACGTCGGAAAACTGGAAGGACAAGAACACGGGCGAGCGCCGCGAAAAGACCGAGTGGCACCGCGTCGTGCTGTTCAACGAACGCCTGGGCGACGTCGCCGAGAAATACCTGCACAAGGGCTCGAAGGTATACATCGAAGGCGCCCTGCAGACCCGCAAGTGGACCGGCAACGACGGCGTCGAGAAGTACACCACCGAGGTGGTGCTGCAGCGCTTCCGCGGCGAACTCACCATGCTCGACAGCCGCAACGCCGGGAGCGGCGATTACGCGGCCGGCGAGGCCGGCGGCGGGACGGAGCACGAGGCGCCGGCGGCGGGCGCCGAGACGGGCGGCCCGGGGGCCGGTCCCTCCGGCGGTGACCTGGACGACGAGATTCCGTTCTGAGGGGTCGGGTATTCGGCCCCCCACCCCCGCCAGGGATTTGCAAAACCCCCGGACCCCATTAATCGGGTTCCAAGGGCCGTCGGCCCTTGGTGGGGATCAAAAGGGGCAACGCCCCTTTGACGTCATTGGTTGACCGGCGAATCTGGTGCGCCCGGCGGGATTCGAACCCGTACCCCATCCCTTATGAGGGGACGGCTCTGCCGGTTGAGCTACGGGCGCGCAGGCCGCCCATGCCGGGGTCCTGAACCGACCGTGTATGGCGTGGGCGGCTACGGCTTCGGCAGCCTGATCCAGATCGGCATGTGGTCGCTGACGTCGTGCTCGAACTTTTCCAGTAACGCTTTTCGTTGCGGCTTCGTCAGGTCCAGCAGCGGCTTACCATGGAGTGCCTCGGCGAACAGGTCGGAGAAATTGAAGACCCCATAATCGAAGCCACCCGCTTTGGTGCCGGCTTTGGATTTGTCCGCCACACTCGGGAGGCGTTTATCGTGCCGGAAGATGGCGATCTGGTCATAGGTTTCCGTGCGCCGCGCTGTCGAGCGGAAGATGGCCCGGGCCTTGGGTTGGATGTCCTTTCTTGAGGGGTGCACGTCGAGAAACGGGAAGTACACCGTCGCCCGGCCCTTTCCTTTGAGGTCGCCGCCGTTAAGCGCTTTTATTTCCTTCTCGATTCGGACTTTTCGTGCGTCCACCTTGCGGAAATCCAGGTTGAGATCGCCGAGCAGAATCATGTCCTTGTGGTACATGCGCCCCGCCTGGCGGGCGCGTTCCACGAGCCAACGGATCAGCCCGTAGAATTCCATCTCCCGCTCTTTCTTTTGCTTGTTCTTGTCGCCGTAGAGCAGGTGGGCGTTGACGGCCAGGAACTGGTACGGATCTGCGCCGGCGCCGCCCTTCACGCGGAACGCCACGCAGTGGGGGGTGCGCATAAAGGTCAGGAAGTGGGGTAGAACGAAGGGCGGTTTCTTGGGTGTCCCCGGCTTGCCCGGCTTTTTGCCGTTCCGGCCCCGCGCCTCCCACTCGGCGACCGCCGCCACCCATGGCGCAAGCTTGACGTCAACTTTGATTTGCCACTTTTTGAGCCCGTCGACCCGGTCCTTGAAGGCCGCGAGAAAGTCCGCCCGCTGTTCGTACAACGTATCGAGCACGGCGCTGCGGTCGATGGTGATGTCCGAGGCGACCTCGCTGCGCTCGATGCGGTCCCAGCGGAACAGGAAGGCGAGGCGCTCGACCATGGCCTGCTTGCCGGCGATGCCGCCGGTGACGTCGGACACCGCGAGGCCGTATTTCGCGCCCAGCAGACCCTTGAGATGGACCAGCGCCTCGAGGTTGTCCTGAACCTCCTGGACGGCGATCAGGTCGCAGCGTTCGCAGAAGCGCTTGAGGAAGGCCCAGGCGCCGGGACTCTTGTTTTTGATCCGGCCGATTTTACGGATGTTGAACGAGGCCAGGACCACCGAATCGCCGCGCCGCTCGGGAAGCCCGAAGGCGGCGCCGCGGGCATCGGTCAGCGCCTC
>JACZWD010000031.1 GCA_022572335.1 Pseudomonadota bacterium | reverse complement strand
GGACATGGGAATAGTGGTAGCGCATCTCCCACCGCAGTTCGTGGAACGTGCGGGCGGACAGCGGCACAAGATAGAGATTGAGGGCGTAGCCCGCCGCGACCACGACGAAGGCGAGGAAGAGAGCGGGTTTGGCCAGGGCGTGCTCACTCACGCCGGCCGCCCGCATGACCACCAGTTCGCGGTCGGTGACCAGCTTGGCGTAAATGAACACGATGACCGTAAACAGCGCAATGGGCAGGATGACCGTCAGGAAATTGGGCAGCAACAATGCGGTCAGGTAGATGAAATCCCCCGCCGTCAAGCCGCGGTTGACGATCATTTCCACGAACCGCAGCGACTGCAACAACCAGATAACACAGGTCAGGCTCGCGGTGACGAGGACCATTCCCACGAAAAGTTGTCGCAGCACGTATCGGGTGAACGCGTTCATCGGCTGAGGTCCGGCTGGCCAATATGTCGGTAGGGTGTGGGAAAAACGCTCGATAATCAAGGAATAACAGGGAGATCGGCCCTTCGCGGCGCATCGGGAATGGGTTTGATCCCCGATATCGCCGCGCCGGAAAATCGACCGGGGTTCCCCGCCGGCCGGTAGCATTCCATTATGATCGAGGGTACTTCGCGCCCGTCACGGCCTGGAGAGTCGGATTATGCCTAGGCCGCCGCCGCCCGGGCGGCGTGGCGCCGCCGCGCCGCGGCCTTCGCCTTGGCCTTCGCCACGGCCGCCTTGCCGCCGCCGGTCTCGGCGAACAACTCGAGCTCCTCGGCCTCGGCCTCGACCACCGGGGTGATCGCCAGGTCGGTGTACTCTTTCGCCCGCGGATCGTTCTGGATCCGCTTGCGCAACAGTTGCATCCTCAGCCAGTACCAGCCGAACGGCAGATAGGTCGAAAGTGTCTCCCACAGCCGGCGCGGGTAGAACACCAAGGGGCTCTCGATCGGCAGGCCGTAGCGCCGCGAGGTACGCAGCTTGCGGCGGAACAGGCCGGTCTGCAGCGGGTGCACGTTCTCGTACTTTATGCTGCCGTGGAACTGCAGCACCATCTGCATCAGCCGGACCAACTTGATGCCGCTGGCCGCCGCGCGCCGGAACAGAGTCTCGACGTGTTCCGGCGAGTAGTAGATCTCCCACGCCCGCTGGTAGATCGCCTCCCACTCCGCGCCGCTCATCCGCTGGTGTCTGGTGGTGACATGCTCGAGGTCGTATTTGTTCATGTCGGGGTCCATCCAGACGCCCTCGCGCCACAGCTTCTGGTGGTCGGCCGAGCCGGGCAGGGGCGTCAGGATGAAGAACTCTAAGATGTCGATCGGCAGCTCATGCTGGATGATGCGGATGTCGCGCTCGATCGATTCCGGCGTGTCGGCGGGGAAGCCGAGAATGTAGCCGGCGTAGGTCACCACCCCCGCCGCGCGCCACGCCTGCAGCATGGTGCGGTACTCGGTGATGCGGTTCTGCCGCTTCTGCACCGCCATCAGGTTGTCGGGGTTGATGTTCTCGAGCCCGATCAGCACCCGCCGGCAGCCCGCCCGCGCCGCCTTCTCGATGAATTTCGGGATCTGGTGGCACAGCGTATCGACCTGGATTAGGAAGCTGAGGCTGATCCCGTCGTTCTCCTTCATCTCGATGAGGCGGTCAAAGATTGCCTCCCAGTTGCGGTTGCGCGCGAAGTTGTCGTCGCTGATGAAGAAGCGCTTCACCCCTTGCGCCAGGTTGGCGCGCACCAGTCGCTCGACGTCGTCGGCGTCGCGCCAGCGCGACTTGCGCCCCTGCACGTTGATGATCGTGCAGAAGCTGCACTGGAACGGGCAGCCGCGGCCGCAATCGAAGCAGCCCATGACGCTGGTATAGCGGTTGATCACCGATTTCGGCAGGATCGGCGTCGGCTGGCCTTGCAGCGCCGGCAGATCGGACATGTAGTTGTAAAGCGGTTTCAGCGCGCCGTGCCAGCCGTCGCGCAGCACCTCGTCGAGGTGGTCCTCGACCTCGCCGGCGAACAGCGAGACGCCCATCTCCTGCACCGTCTTGATGTCGTCCGGCAGTTCCGGCAGCATCGCCAGGCAGCCGCTGACGTGGAAGCCGCCGATGGCCACCTGGATGCCGGCGGCGCGAAACTCGCGGGCGATGTCGGCGGCGCGCGGGAACTGGTTGGATTGCACGCCGATCAGGAAGACCACGCCCCGCTCACCGTCGAGCCGGCGGATGATATCTCGGATCGGCAACACCCGATTGGTCTCGTCGTAAGCATTGATGACGATGTCGACGTCGTCGCCGAGCGCGCCGCGCTCGACCGCATCGAGCATCAGGCCATAGAGGCAGGCCAGCGTGTTCGACGGGATCCATGCCCGGAACCACTGGATGACGTAGCCGTCGTCGTCGTAGTGGGACGGCTTAATGAGTTCGATGTAAAATGGCGTTGCGCCAGACGCGCGACCAGCCATGTCCGCCCCCGATCCTCCCGCGGGCACGTCGTCGTAAACGACGCCCGCATGTATCCGGGATTTCCCGGATGGCTCCCCCGTTTACCGATGATGGTACCACAAATGGCGGTCGAGGGCGAACGCGGCCGTGAATTGGTGCGGTGTACACCGGCATTCCCCAGATAACCGCCAAATCCGTGACAATCGTACCATACGGCACCGCCAGGGGTAGCTGTATTCTCCCGCAGCCATCCGATGGCCTGATTTTGGCGGTTTGACCGTGCCCGACCTCATCGGGCGACGCCAGTGTCCGAAGTGATCTTGCCGCCGTGAAATTCCAGCTTCAGGCGGCGGCCGGTGCGAAGAGAACGGCCGAAGGGAGGACAAACCGACCCGGAGAGGCGGCGGTTTTGCTTCCCCCATCGGGTGCGCCAGGGCCGAGCCTCCAATATCGCCTCAAGTTATTGATTCTTATATACGAATCGGCGTCAAAGGTCGGTGAAACTACGATCTATATGGGGCATCCGGGTTTCATTCTGTCCGGCATAACGGTAATCATAAGGGTCCCAAGGTCATACCCGGCGGCGGCGAAGGAGCATCCGATGAAGCTGAGGACACGGCTGAAAATCATCAGGAAATTCCTGACCAGGAAGAACCCCTATATAGTCATTACCATCAGCCCGGCGGACATGGTCAAGCCGCGGGACGGGGATTACGTCTATACCGAAGTCGGGAAAATATTTGATCGGAGACTACCGGAGATTAAGAAAAATATAGATATCATAAGACATTACAGCCTTGACGACAGTGTCCGCGCCCGCCCGCCCCGGGAAGGCGCCGAAAGGGACCGCACCGAGGGTCAGTTTTTCACCGGCATCGACGCCCGTGTCGCCTACGCCGTGGTGCGCCACCATAAACCCTCGAAAATCGTCGAAATCGGCAGCGGATACAGCACGCACCTGCTGCGCCGGGCGGCCGAGGACGCGCACATACAGACGAAAATTATCTGCATCGACCCCAGGCCGCAAACGGACATCTCGTCGGTCGCCGATGACCTATACAAGGAAAACGTCGTCGACGTGGACCTGGGCGTGTTCGACACCCTCGCCGATGGCGACATCGTTTTTCTCGACGGCAGCCATCTTGCCTTCAACGGAACCGACGTGCCGCATTTCTTTTTGACGATTCTGCCGAGAATTGCAAAAGGCGTCTTTGTTCACATCCATGATATTATGTTGCCCTATGAATACGACGAGCTTTTTACTTCGCGGTATTACAATGAACAATACCTTCTGGGAACATTGATTATAAATTCGCAGGACTGGGTGCCCTTCCTGCCGGTCTATTTCCTGGTCAGAAACGGCATGTTGGAGGCCGACGGAGACGGGGGATCGTACTGGATGCGCAAGTGCTGAGGGACTGACTCAAAATGAATTTATTGATTTCAAGCCCTTGCGATTCTGCCGCGGAGGAGCTGGATGCTGGTGATCAGCAGCTAGGCCTCGGCGCTTTCGATGGTTTTCTCGAAGTCCTTGGCGAGGCGTCGGTTGCGGCTGAGCCAAGCGAAGTTCCGTTCGACGACCCACCGTCTGGGCAACGGCACGTAGCCCGTGCGCGCCATGTAGAGGATCGCGTTCAGCAGCTCGCGCAAGTCCGTCGTCCGAGGGCGTCCCAACCACTTCGCCGGCGGCAACAACGGCGCGATCAAGTTCCATTCCACGTCCGTCAGGTCGCTTGCGTAGCGCAGGCCAGACCGTTCATAGTGGGGGCGAGTGATTTCAGTCCACAAGTTGTGTCCTCTTCTTTGCTTCGACACAAACGAGAGAATCACAACACCCTGAAATCACTAAACTCTTTTCGGGCCGCACTCTAAGTGGATTTTAGCTAACTATATCAGTTACGGTTTTAATAATTCCGAGTAAAGACTTTACAGGTTTCGTTACGCTTTTTGCCGCCTCTACGACCGTCTTGATTACTCCAAGAGCGCGTTCAAGCTTGCCCGGTGACGGGGCTTCCTCAGCATCATCGATTGCATCTCTTGCTTTAGATTTTAGACGATCATCTACGTCAACATCGTCAATAATCTGCCGCGCGGACTGCAACTCTCTCAAAATCGCAACGACCTCATCGCCTGAGAGTGATCGATTGATCGTATTCTCGGTTTCATCCCCAGTGGCGATAATGCCAGAAACATTACCGCCGACTTTAACTGATCTGTCGCTCACATCTATGTCTCCGTAAAAATGCTGGTGAATTTCCATAGTACCAAATAATTCGGGCTGCCCTACAATTTTTAACTTCATCAGCTTTCCGTATGTTCGGGTCCCCGCGGCTATCGCCTCCATACGCAACCGTCCGCGTGAGCCAGCACGCTCCTTTTCGTAAAATTCAAGGGCGAATCCCTCGTAGTTTGGACAATTCGTTGATTGCTTGACTATATGATCGAGTATATTCGATCTTACTGGCTCTGAGGGTTCAAGAAGATACCAATCAAGTACATACGGAACGAGCCCGTCAAAGAATGTATCTTGTAACCCGGCCGCGAGGCCCTCTCGGACCTCTATTTGATCATCATCGATACCGAGACGAATATAATCGATGCAGGGATTCGTGACGTCGGCATTCATCGCAATCAGTCGATGCATCCAAGCACGTACATTCTGCTTTTGACTTTCGATGTTTTCAATTGGAATTCCGAGGTTACTTAAGCCAAGGGTGCTATTTTCCGTGATGGCCCAAATTGAGTATTGGGAAACGATTTCATCATGGTGTCCGCCAAGGACTCGAACAATTTCGCCATTCGCATGACGTGGATGAAATATATGCTCAGGCGCTTTGCCAACACCAACGAGAATGAGACCCAATTTCAAAATTTCGGGGTTGGCACGTTCAATGTTGATACGCGTATTGCTTAAATCAATTTCCTGAAGTGGCCTTTGCTGTAGTGCCGAAAGCACTACCAGATCAGGATCTAGCCCCTCTTTTTCGATTAATCTCTTTTGGGCAAAAGGGTCAAATTTAAACACCGCCGCTATGGCAGATGCCATGGTTTGCGGATCTTGTTTAAACTTGTGAAGGATATCTTCGACGCTCTCGAGACTTGTTTCTTTTCTCCCGAATAATGCAATTGCATTCAGCGCCCAGCGCCGAACCTTTGGATCATTGGAGTGCGTTTGAAGAACCCCGTTGATAAGCCTTTCCAAGCCCATTCGATCTAGTTCGTCTTTTATCCGATATCCGCTGCGATAGGCACGACAAATACGTTGTAGGCCGTTCTTAATTTCATCGGAATTGCCCGTTAGAAGCTGGAAACGAATAAAATCAACGAACGGTTTTTCGAGAAGTGCCGGCATTCTTGTGATACAAGCCTCCCGATAACAACTTCTGTCTTTCCGTTATGGCGATTCTTGACCACGGATCAAAATCGTCAAGGTTATTAGGTACGACGTCCAAATCTAACCATTGCAGATCTCGCATCGCTAAATGTCGTCGCGTCGGCTCATACCATTCCGGACATTCATAACGAATTAATGCAGCAATGCTAGAAGAGCGGCGTGTTCCATAAGGCCAGAGAAAGCAACACAAAGCAGACAGATCTCCGAAGAAATGTATTGGATCCTCTAGTATTGGAATATCGAGATCTATGGCCGTCGCTGCATAGCCACTTTGCAATATACCATAGTTGTCCAAATTAAATAGATCTCTATCCCTTTCATAAACGATGCTGGAAATCCCAATTGTGCGTTTGTGCACAAAATTGTCTCTATCGTCGCGGTAACGCCCTAATCGGTAGCTCAAAACTGAGTTGTCACGCATGACGGCTACAAACGACCAAATGAAAACTGAGTTGGGATTGGCGTTTTTTGGATCATCGTAGTTGTAACGTTGATCGGTCAGAATCGTGATAACCCTCTCAGCATCAACCGTGTTATTGCGCCCGTTCGGGTGAGCCAAGTCCCGCTTGTCAATCGCCAGAGCCGGACCTTTGAGGAGTTCACGTTGGCGACGACGAGACGCAAATTCGTGACGGTATTTTTCCGAGATCGAGAGATCGCGTTGGAACTCCCGCAGAAAGAATCTTCCCGGTTGAGTGCGAAAAAAAAGACTCTTTCCACGCCTCAACAGAATATCTTCACTTATCCGTGCTTGGAGAGTTTTATGTTGTGTTTTGCCATGTAAATGATGGGGCACGATGCTTGCCCTAAACGCAGCATCAAGTATTCGCCTCGGGCTCATCGGCTGCCGAGCGGCACGTAGTACTTGTTGGGCAATGGCTAGGTAGGCATCCAACGCTCTTCCCCGTCTTGGTGTCCATCCTACCGCCTGAAAATGGAAAGTGACAGAGTTGAAACTCAGAAATCTGTGGGTAGTTCAAATTTTCTCGGTGATTGACTACGAGTGACCATTATCCGCAAAAGTGTTGCCCCGCGTGGTGCAGCTTCCAACGGGCGCCTGGTACGACCCGGCCAAGCCGGGAGTCGCCGGCCGTCGCGCGAGCGCCCCGGAGCGAGCCCGCGAATCGGTTCTTAAGCGCCGGCGCCGGCCGGGCCGGCCGCCACCTGGGCATCGACGGCCCTGAGCACGGCGTCGGCGGGAATCGAGTCCATGGTCGTGCCGCCGAACCGCTGGGCCGTGAGAACCCTCAGGCTGGGGGTGTAGGGGGCGAATTTCTTAGGGTTGGTGGGGCCGAACAGCGACACCATCGGCGCGCCGCCGGCGGCCAGCAGGTGCCCGGTTCCCGAGCAGTTCGACACCGCGACCGCCAGGCGGCGGGCCAGGGCGACGACCAGGGGCGGCCCCGCCATGTCGCCGGGCGGGGCGGCGTCGCCCCATCCGGGGAAAACGGCGTCCGGCACCCGCTGGCGGAGCAGGGGCAGCCACCCGGCCTCGTTGGGGCCGAGGAAAAACACCGGCACGCGGCCCTTCCGGCCCTGTTCCCGGGCGACGGCGATGAAGCGCTCCAGGGGCCAGCATTTGCCGGTCTCCTTGCGCCCCGCGCCCGGCGCCAGGCCCACATAGGTGGGGCCCGGGTGAAGGATCCTGTCCGCCGCCGCATACCATGGTTCGGGCAACGGCGCGACGTGCGAGGGCCGTACGACGCGCCCCGCCGCGGCCGCCACCAGGGCCAGCAGCTGGTCGACCAGCAAGGCCGGGCGGGGCAGGCCGGCCGGGGGTCTCATATCGGAGAACAGGAAATTCCACGTCGGCGAGACGAAACGGCCATGCGCGACGCGGCGCACGATCAGTGTGCGGTGCAGGGCATGTTGGGTGTCGATGACCAGATCGAAACGCCGTCCCGGCAACGGCGGCGCCCGACGGAACAGTTCGGCGGCGCTGGCGCCGAGGGACGTATGGTTGAGAACCTCGTCGATCAGGCCCCTGGCCAGGGGTTTGAGACTGTCCTCGAAGAAAGAGGGGCCCCGGCCGTACATCCACGAGACGCGCGCCTCGGGAAAGGCCTGGCGAATCGCCCGCAGGAAAGGCAGCTTGATGATGTTCTCGCCGAGGGCGTTGTCCGGGTTATGACCGATATAAACGAGGATGCTGCCCGGATTGACGGTTTCGGCCATGGATTTTCCTCACCCCGTCCAATCCGGCGGAGCGGGACGGGACGCCGGGCACCCGAAATCCTGGCCCAGGATCGAGGCGGCCCTCACGTCTTCTTATCCTGGCCGGCGTCCCGGGGGGTCAGAAAGGGGCGCAGCAGATCCATGGGCAGGGGAAAGACGATGGTCGAACTCTTTTCGCCGGCGATTTCCTGCAGCGCACCGAGGTAGCGAAGCTGCATGGCCTGCGGGTTGGCGGACATGATCTCGGCCGCCTTGAGAAGCCGGTCCGCGGCCTGCAGTTCGCCCTCCGCGTTGATGATCTTCGCCCGCCGGATGCGCTCCGCCTCCGCCTGCTTGGCGATGGCCCGTATCATGGTCTCGTTCAGGTCCACTTGCTTGATCTCCACGTTCGAGACCTTGATCCCCCAGGCATCCGTCCGTTCGTCGAGGATGCGCTGGATGTCGGTGTTCAACTTGTCCCGCTCGGCCAGCATCTCGTCGAGTTCGTGCTGGCCGAGGACCGAGCGCAGGGTGGTCTGGGCAAGCTGGCTGGTGGCGTCGCGGAAGTTCTCGACCTGGATGATGGCCCTTTGCGCGTCGATGACCCGGTAATACACGACGGCGTTGACCTGGACGGAGACGTTGTCGCGGGAAATCACGTCCTGCGTGGGCACGTCCAGGACGATGATGCGCAGGTCCACCCGCACCATCTGCTGGATCAGGGGCACGATGATGATCAGGCCCGGACCCTTCACCTTCCAGAAGCGGCCGAGCAGAAAAACGACCCCGCGTTCGTACTCGCGCAGAATCTTGACGGAAAAGGCGACCAGCGCCAGGACGAAGACGGCGACGGCCGCATACGCATAAAGCTCAATCATGATCCTCCTCCTCATTTTTTTCGTCCGCGGGCAGCACCGTGAGGGCCAGACCGTCTATCGCGGCGATGCGGACCCGCGCGCCGGGCTCGAGGGTGTGCGCGGCGGAGGCCTGCCAAAGCTCACCGCCCACCCGGACGCGGCCCTTGCGGTCGGCCCAGTCGGCGACGTGCCCGTAGCTGCCGATCAGCTCTTCCGTTCCGCTCACCACCGGCCGCCGCCGCGCCTTCACGGCCATGACCAGGACCACGGCGAAGAAGGCGCTGGTGGTTCCGCCGATGGCGGCGATGACCTGCCAGGATACGCCGTACCCCGGAATGTCGGTGTCCAGCAGCATTACCGAGCCGACAACGAAGGCGACCACGCCGCCGATGCCCAGGGCGCCGAAAGCGGGCACGAACGCCTCGGCGACCATGAAGGCGAGACCGAGAAGGATAAGCCCGGCGCCGGCGAAATTGATGGGGAGCAGGTGAAGCGCGAACAAGCCCAGAAACAGGCTTATGGCCCCGATCACGCCCGGCGCGACGAAACCCGGATTGATGAACTCGAAGATCAATCCATAGACGCCGATGAGCAACAGGATATAGGCCACGTTGGGATTGGTGATGACGGCCAGCAGTTCGGTGCGCCAGTCGGGCTCCATGGCGACGATGGCGGCCCCGGCCGTGTGAAGTTCGGTTTCCTGGTTGAGCACCGTAACCTTGCGTCCGTCCACCTTCTCCAGAAGCTCGTCCAGGTCCCCGGCCACCAGGTCGATCACCCCGGCCTTCAAGGCCTCCTCGGCGGCCAGGCTCGCCGCCTCGGTGACGGCTTTCTCCGCCCACTCGGCGTTGCGGCCGCGCATCTGGGCCAGGCTGCGAATGTAGGCCACGGCATCGTTCAGGACCTTGTCGGTCATGGTCGGGTGGGGCGCGGGCTTCGCGGGTTTCGATTCCGTCTTCCCCGAATCCTCGCCTTTTTCGCCGTTTTTCTTTTCGCCCTCGTCCTTTTCGGCGTCGGGGCCGGGGGCCGGCGCGGGCGCGCCGCCGATCTGGACCGGCGTCGCCGCGCCCAGGTTGGTGCCCGGAGCCATGGCCGCCACGGTGCTCGCATACAGAATATACGTGCCGGCGCTCGCCGCGCGGGCGCCGCCGGGGGCGACATAGACAATCACCGGAAGGGGCGAGGTGAGCATGTCCTGGATGATCTCGCGCATGGAGGTGTCGAGGCCGCCCGGGGTGTCCATGCGCAGGATGACCACCTGGGCGCCCCGCTCCCGCGCCTTCTCCAGGCCGCGCCCGATGTAGTCGCTGGTGGCGGGCCCGATGGGCCCTTTGATCTCGAGCAGGACGGCGGTCTTCCCGGCCCCGGCGTCCTTGGCCCCGGCCGGAACGAGAACCGGGGAAAAGACCAAGGCCGCGATCAGGGCCAGCACGGCGTAGAACCCTGTCGGGGAACGAGCCATCTCATCCCCCCTGTCGTTGAAAACCCTCACCTACGGTACGGAAAGTAGCACAAAAAGCCATCTTTCTCCACCGGACACGAAGTCGTGCCCGTACCGGCCCGGCCACGCGGCCGGTCGGCGCTCACGTCCCCTCGGGGCCCTCGTGCCGCACGAACGCGGCGCCCTGGGTGAAGACGGTGGCCAGCATTCCCGCCTGCACCAGGACCTGGTCGGCGAAGAAGCGCGCCGAAACCATCTTGGCGCGCAGGAAGTCGGGATCGCCGCCGCGCGCCGCCGGGCCTGCGGCGGCGATCAGGGCGGCCCGCGCCATCAGCCAGCCGCCGGCGACGATGCCCAGAAGGCGCAGGTAATGGACGGCGCCGGCGGCCACGGTGCGGGGATCGGAAGGGTAGGTTTCGACCAGCCACCGGGTCGCCCCGGCAAGGGCGTCGGCGCCGCCGGCGAGGCGGGCGCGGATGGCGGCGATGTCGTCGCCCTGGGCGGCGGCCAGTTCCCGGTCCAACTCGCGTACCATGGCGATGAAGGCGTTCGCGCCCTCGCCCTTGTCGCGCGCCACCTTGCGTCCCACCAGGTCGTTGGCCTGGATGCCGTTGGTTCCCTCGTAGATGGCGGCGATGCGCGCGTCGCGCAGATGCTGGGCGGCGCCGGTCTCTTCCACGTAGCCCATGCCGCCGTGGACCTGGATGCCGGTGTTGGCGACCTCGATTCCGGTGTCCGTGCTCCATGCCTTGACCACGGGGGTCAGCAGGTCGACCAGGGTCTGACGCTGGCGGCGCACCTTTTCGTTCTGGTGGCGCTTGGCCATGTCCAGGCAGGCGGCGACGAAATACGCCAGGGCGCGGACGGCCTCGGTCTGCGCCCTCATGGACAGCAGCATGCGGCGCACGTCCGGGTGGTGGACGATGGCCACCGGATCCGCGTCGCCGCCGCCCAGCGCCCGGCCCTGGATGCGTTCCAGGGCGAATGCGCGGGCCTGCTGATAGGCCCGCTCGGCGATGGCCACGCCCTCCAGGCCGACGCCCAGGCGGGCGGCGTTCATCATGGTGAACATGCATTCGATGCCGCGGTTCTCGCCGCCCAACAGGTAGCCCACGGCGCCGCCGCCGTCGCCGTAGGACATGACCGCGGTGGGGCTGGCGTGGATGCCCAGCTTGTGCTCGATGGAGACGCAGCGCATGTCGTTGCGCTCGCCCAGGGTGCCGTCGGCGTTGGCGAGGAACTTGGGTATGATGAAAAGCGATATGCCCTTGATCCCGGCCGGCGCGCCTTCGATGCGGGCCAGCACCATGTGGATGATGTTGCGGGCCAGGTCGTGCTCGCCGTAGGTGATGAAGATCTTCTGTCCCCTGACGCGGTAGTGATCGCCGTCGGGGACCGCCTTTGTGCGCACCTGCGCCAGGTCGGAGCCGGCCTGCGACTCGGTAAGCGCCATGGCGCCGCTCCACTCGCCGGAGATCATCTTGGGCAGGAAGAGCGCTTTTTGTTCCGGCGATCCGTGGGCGGAGATCAGCTCCACCGTGCCCTGGTTGAGCATGGGACAAACGCTGAAGGCCATGTTGGCCGCCTGCCAGATCTCGGAAACGGCCGTGGACACCAGCCAGGGCAGTCCCTGGCCGCCGTATTCCGGATCGAAGGGCACGCCGTTCCACCCGCCGTCCACGAAACGGGCGTAGGCGTCGGCGAAGCCGTCGGGCGTGCGCACGACTCCGTTCTCGAACACGCAGCCCTGCCGGTCGCCGGGCTGGTTGAGGGGGGCCAGCACCTCGCCGCCGAACTTCGCCGCCTCTTCCAGGATGGCGTCCACCAGATCGGGCGTCGCGTCGGCGCAGCCGGGCAGGGCGGCGACGGCATCGAGCCCGGCCAGCTCACGCATGACGAAGCGCATGTCGGCCAGCGGCGCGGCGTACGAGGTCATGGGCTTGGTCCTCGCTCTCCTCTCCCCCCGGGGACGGGCGGCACCGGCATCCCTTATACCAAGGGGCGCCGATCATGACCCATAGGGACGGCTTACCAAGGTTTTCGGCCAGGAGCGCCCCGGGGGGCCACGGGGGGTGTCCCCCCGGCTAAATAAATGCGGGGGGCGCCCCCGCGACCCCCGGGGGTGGCGATGCGGGGCATCGCGAAGCGTGCGCGACGCCGTCCGAAAGCCTTGGTAAGCCGCCGTTGCGGTCGCGTATGCGGCCCGTCGGAGGGCGTCGAAAAGTTTTGACGATGCGCCGCATCGCCTGCAACTTTCCTCCTACCCGACGAGCCGCCTACGCGATCCCTATGAGTCATGATCAGCGCCCCTTGGTATTACACCACCTTGCCCGGGTTCATGATGTTTTTCGGGTCGAGGGCGCGCTTGAGCGCCCGCATCAGGTCCACCTCGACCGCGGACTTATAGCGTCTGAGGTCGTCCCGTTTAAGCCTGCCGATGCCGTGCTCGGCGCTGAAGCTGCCGCCCATGTCGCCGACCAGGTCCTGGACGAGGCGGGTGATCTGGTCCCACCGGCCAAGGAACTCCTTGGCGTCGGCGCCTTCCGGCTGGCTCAGGTTGAAATGGATGTTGCCGTCGCCCAGGTGGCCGAAGGGGACGGCGCGGATGCCGGGCACTTCCTCTTCCACCAGCCGCGTCGCCCGGGAGACGAAGTCGGCGACCCGGGAAACGGGCACGGCGATATCCAGCTTGATGCTGCCCCCTTCGTGTTTCTGGGCCTCGGGCACGGTCTCGCGGATGCGCCACAGGTCCCCGGCCTGGGTTTCGCTGGCGGCGATCACGGCGTCGGCGATGACGCCGTCCTCCAGGGCCTTGGCGAGGACGGCTTCCAGGGCCTCGCCCAGGGCCTCGCCGGCCCTGGGGCTGGTCAGCTCGAGCAGCGCGTAATAGGCATGGGGCGCGTCCAGGGGGTCGGTCACCCCGGGCACGTGCCTGATCGTGAAGTCGAGGCAGATGCGGGCCATCATCTCGAACGCCGTCAGGGTGTCGCCGCAGGCGGCGCGGGCGCGGGAGAACAGCTCCAAAACGTCGTCCGGCGTCGCCGCGCCGGCGAGGGCGGTTTCCCTCAACAGCGGCCGCGGGAAAAGTTTCAGCACGGCGGCCGTGATGATGCCCAGGGTGCCCTCGGCGCCGATGAACAGGTGCTTCAGGTCATAGCCCGTGTTGTCCTTGCGGAGCGACCGGAGGCCGTCCCAAATGCGTCCGTCGGCCAGCACCACTTCGAGCCCCAGCACCAGGTCGCGGGCGTTGCCGTAGCGCAGCACCGCGACGCCGCCGGCGTTGGTCGAGATGTTGCCGCCGATGCGGCAGCTTCCCTCGGCGGCGAGGCTCAAGGGGAACAGGGTGCCGGCCTCCCCGGCCGCCGCCTGCACGTCGGCCAGCACGCACCCCGCCTCCACGGTCATGGTGTGGTTGAGGGGATCGAGGGCGCGGATGCGGTCCAGCCGCGCCGTCGACAGCACGATGCCGCCGTTCGGCACGCCGCCGCCGACGAGCCCGGTGTTGCCGCCCTGCGGGACGACGGGGACGCCGGCCTGGGCGCACAGGCGGACCACGTCGGCCACGGCCTCCGTCGACGCCGGGCGGACGACGGCGGCGCAGGTGCCCCGGTAGAGCCCCCGCTCCTCGATGAGATAGGGCTCCATCGCGTCCGCGTCGTCGATCCAGCCGCCGGGGCCGGCCGCCTCGCGGATGGCCCCGAGCACGTCTTCCGGTACGTCCATGGTGCCCCATCTTTAGCACACTTGAGCCCACTTGGCCGCCCCGGCCGTGGCCGGAGGCACCCGGCAAGTCCGGTCGGGCCCGCCACCCGCGGAATTCCTTTCGCCCCTTCCCTTTATGCCGGAACACGTTAAGGTAGAGTGCATGAAACCGGATTGCCTGTGCCGGACGGTCGCCATTGCGCTGCTCGCTTTGCCGTTGAGCGCGCCGGCGGCGCCGGCGGCGGAACACGACCCGTGGGGCACGCTCACCCTGCAGCTGGAAAACGACCGCCTTGCCCGGACCGACCGCCACTACACCCACGGCACCCGCCTCACCTGGGTGTCGGAGACGGGAAAGTTCATCCCCGGCTGGGCCGACACGTTTCTGAACGCGCTGTACGGGTTCGTCGGCGACGGCACGAAAAAACAGATCGGCTTCGCCCTCGGCCAGAACATCTACACGCCGGAGGACATCTCCAGGGCCGCGCTGATCCCCGACGACAGGCCCTATGCGGGATGGCTGTACGTAGGGCTGTCGCTGCATGCGACGAACACCGAGACCATAGGCGCCCATGAATTCGACGTGCTCGACACCATGGAGGTGGATGTCGGCATCGTCGGGCCCCAATCCTTCGCCGAGGACGTGCAAAGCGTGGTCCACGAAGTGATCGGCGTGGGGCGCCCCAACGGCTGGGACAACCAACTCAGGAACGAGCCCGGCGTGGTCCTGCTGTTCGAGCGCAAATGGCGGCCGCGGTCGCCGTTCATGCTCGGCGTCCTGGAAGTGGACGCCATCCCCCATGCCGGGGCCAGCCTGGGCAACATCTGGACCGGGGTGAACGTGGGCGGGACGGTGCGCCTGGGCCAGGGCCTGTCGGTCGACTTCGGCCCGCCCCACATCCGCCCCAACCTCAGCGGCCTGGCGTCGTTCGACTCCGCGCAGCCGTTCGCCTGGTACCTTTTCGCCGGCGCCGAAGGGCGCTGGGTGGCGCGGAACATCTTTCTCGACGGCAACACGTTCGCCGACAGCCACAGCGTTTCCAAGGAGCGTTTGGTGGGCGATTTCCCGGTCGGCCTCGCCGTCGTCATCGACCGGGTCCGGATCGCCTTCACCCACGCCTTCCGCACCCGCGAGTTCAAGGGCCAGTCCCGGTCGGACCGCTTCGGCGCCCTCAGCGTTTCGTGGAAGTTCTGACCGCCCGGCGGGCCGGGGCATTCGGTTGCGTCCTTGAGCCCGGAACACAAGTGTCCGCGGCTCCCCCTTCCGGCGGCGCCTGTTTCCGTGTATAGGACCGGCCCATGCCGATGATCTCCGACACCGCCCGGCTCGCGGCCTTTTGCAAGGGCCTCGCCGGGGCTTCCTTCGTCACCGTCGATACGGAGTTCATGCGCGAAAAGACCTACTGGCCCATACTGTGCCTGGTGCAGGTGGCCGGGCCCGACGACGCCCGCGTCATCGACACCCTGGCCCCGGGCATCGATCTCGAGCCCCTGTTCGCCCTGTTCGCCGACACCTCCGTGTTGAAGGTGTTCCACGCCGCGCGCCAGGACCTGGAGATCTTCTATCACCTCGCCGGCCGCCTGCCGGCGCCCGTCTTCGACACCCAGGTGGCGGCCATGGTCTGCGGGTTCGGCGACTCGGTGGGGTATGAAACCCTCATCGCCAAGCTGACCAAGGCGCGCATCGACAAGTCCTCGCGCTTCACCGACTGGACCCTGCGCCCCTTGCGCGAGCGCCAGATCGCCTACGCGCTTTCCGACGTGACCCATTTGCGCGAGGCCTACGGAAAGCTCAAGAAGAAGCTGGCCGCCAACGGCCGCGAAGGCTGGCTGGACGAGGAAATGGCGGTGCTGACGGCGCCCGGAACCTACGCCATGGACCCCGACCTGGCGTTCCGGCGGATCAAGACCCGGGGCGCCAATGCGCGCTTCCTCGCCTTGCTCAGGGAGGTGGCGGCGTGGCGCGAACGGGAGGCGCAACGGCGCGATCTGCCGCGCCAGCGGGTCTTGCGCGACGAGGCGTTGGTCGAGATCGCCCACCACACCCCGTCCACCGTCGCCGAACTGGCGCGCACCCGCGGGTTGGGCCGCGGCCTGGCCGAGAGGGAGATGGGCGCCGCCCTGCTGGAAGCGGTCGGGCGCGGTATCGCCGTGCCGGAAAAGGACCGTCCCATCCCCAAGGCCAGGGCCGAATCCGCGCTGCCCCGCGGCCTGGGGCCGGTCTCGGACCTGCTCAAGGTCCTGCTCAAGATGGCGTGCGAGGAGTCCGGCGTCGCCCGCAAGCTCGTCGCCTCGTCCGCCGATCTGGAGCTCATCGCGGCCTTCGGCGAGGACGCCAAGGTGCCCGCCCTCGACGGCTGGCGGCGCCAGGTCTTCGGCGATGCGGCGTTGAAGCTCAGGGCCGGCGAGACGGCCCTGGCGGCGGCCGGCAACCGCCTGACGACGGTGCCGGTGAAACCCTGAAAGAAGCACCCCGCGAAGCCGGCCTGACGTCCGTTCGAAGGCGCCCTGACGGCACCGTGGCAAGGCGCCCCGGAAGGCGCGTACCGGCCCTATACCTTCGTATAGGGGTCCTCCTTATACCAAGGGGCGCTGATCATGACTCATAGAGATCGCGTAGGCGGCTCGTCGGGCAGGAGGAAAGTTGCAGGCGATGCGGTGCATCGTCAAAACTTTTCGACGCCCTCCGACGGGCCGCATACG
>JACZWD010000207.1 GCA_022572335.1 Pseudomonadota bacterium | reverse complement strand
AGGCCGTGTTCGCCCGGACCCTGGACGAAGAATGGCGCCGCAACTGGGACGAAGGCGTGGAAGGCGCCTGACCTAATACCAAGGAGCGCTGATCATGGCTCATAGAGATCGCGTAGGCGGCTCGTCGGGCAGGAGGAAAGTTGCCGGCGATGCGGTGCATCGTCAAAACTTTTCGACGCCCTCCGACGGGCCGCATACGCGACCGGAACGGCGGCTTACCAAGGCTTTCGGACGGCGTCGCGCACGCTTAGGGCCGAAAACCTTGGTAAGCCGGCTCGTCGGGTCATGATCAGCGTCCCTTGGTATGAGTCTCAGTGGGACATCAGCACTGGAACGGTCATGTGTTTGAGCATGTGCAGGGTCACCCCGCCCAGGACAAGCTCGCGCCACCGCGCATGGCCGTACGCCCCCATGACAATCAGGTCCGCGCCGTCGTCCGCCGCCCTGGAGAGAATCAGATCGCCCGTGCCGATGCCGTTGGCACGGTAGTGCTGCGAACGGGCGGCGATGCCGTGCCGGGCCAGGTGCCGGCAAATGCGCTCGCCGGGTTCGCGGCCGGCGTCTGCCGACACATCATGGCGGTAGACGGTGATGACGTTCACCTTTTCCGCCCGGCGCAGGATCGGCAGGGCGTCGTTCACGGCGCGGGCGGCCGGGAGGCTGCCGTCCCAGGCGACCATGACCCGCTTGCCGACAGAGGGATACGTGCCCACGTGGGGCACCACCAGGACCGGCCGGCCGGCGGACAGGACCACATGGTCCGGCATGGTGCCCGGGCCGGCGATTTCGCTGGCGTCGGGATCACGCTGGCCGATCACCGCCACGTCGCAAAAGCGGGCCTGTTCCCTGAGAATGTCGATCCGGTCGCCTTCCTCGCACAGCCACTCGCTGGCGACACCGGCCCTTTCGGCCTGCTCGCGGAACATGGTCTCGGCCCGCGCCGCCCGCTCCCGGGCCGCCGCGGCCTGGGCCGCCAGAACATCGGCGCTGATCTGGGCCTTGATGGAGGAAGGAATATGGGGATCGGTGATCACATAGAGGCCGGTCAGGTGGGCCCGGTGCGCCAAGGCCAGATCGATCGCCGCCCGCAGCCGGACCGGACACGGCTTGCGGTGGTCAACGTGAACCAGAATGTCCCTGAGTCCCATCTGGTCCTTCTTCCGAACCGGGACGGACGTGTGCCCGGTTGCGCGGGAAATCACGGCGGCTTCCTGGTACGTCATCGCGCCCTCGCCTTTCCGACGTCGCGGCCAAGGACCGGCCCGTCCTTGACCATTTCCATCGGGGAAACGTAGATTCAAACCACCCGGCGGGCATTGATTTCGATCAAGGCGAACCACACATAAGTATAAGAAGAATTACCGTCACCCAGCGCAGGTGTGGCGGGGAGGTCCCCCCGATGACGAATTTTGAACGCCTCGTGGTCGAGCGGTTTCCCGAGCACGAGAAGGTCATTCACAATCTCAGCGACTCCGACCCGCGTTTTAACGCGCTCTGCCACCGCTACGGCGAGACGAGCAGAAAGCTATGCCGCCTCGAAAATGCGCCCAGCTTGTACGTTAAGGTCGAGACCGAAATCTTAAGCCGGCGATGTAGCG
Source organism: Pseudomonadota bacterium (assembly GCA_022572335.1). Taxonomy (GTDB): domain Bacteria; phylum Pseudomonadota; class Alphaproteobacteria; order Rhodospirillales; family 2-02-FULL-58-16; genus JACZQZ01. The sequence continues at coordinate 2,665 of JACZWD010000207.1, read as the reverse complement.
CCCTTGAGGATGAGTTGGTAGCCTTCATGCGGCGGAGCCCCGGCCGGTAAGCGTTTTGCCGGGGCCTCGGCCTTGCCGACGAAGCCGTCCGGCGCCAAGGCATGCATTCAACCGGCAAGCTCGCCACGCGAGCGGGCAGCCGACGGATGCATAAGATCAAGGAGCGCTGATCATGACTCATGGAGGTCCCATCGGCGGCTCGGCGGGCAGGAGGACAGTCGCCGGCGATGCGGCGCATCGCCAAAACGTTTCGACGCCCCCCGACGGGCCGCATACCCGACCGCAACGGCGGCTTACCAAGGCTTTCGGACGGCGTCTCGCGCGCTTTGCGTTTCCCCGCATCGCCACGGCGCACGCTCCCGGCCGAAAACCTTGGTAAGCCGGCCCGTCGGGTCATGATCAGCGCTCCTTGGCATAAGAGTGTGAAACCGGGCGCGATGCTTGAGATCGATCCGGGAACGGTCTGTTACATCGTCCTCAAGGCGCGGCAGGTTTACGCGCCGGAGGACACGAACGAGGAAAATTTCGGCGCCAACCCGGTGGACGAGGATGCTCTCGAGGCGTTGGCCGGCCATGAGGACGATCCCACCCTCCAGGAGCTCAAGGCGTGGATCGAATCCTTGAACCTGGACGAGCAGTACCAACTGGTGGCGCTCGCCTGGCTGGCGCGGGGCGACTACGCCAAAGAGGATTGGGCGGAGGCGGTCGTAACCGCGCAGCAACGCCACAGCGAACACACGGGCAGCTACCTGCTCGGCATGCCGCTCCTCGCCGACTACCTGGAGGAAGGCCTAGCCCAATTCGACCTGTCGTGCGAAGACTTCAAGGACGGCTAAGCGGGATATTTCATGAAGGGAACGGGATCCGTTGGACCTTCGTGGAAACCGGCGCCATCCGTTGAGGGGCGATCACCGGCGTTCCGTGCGCCAGCGCCTTCATGAAAACTCCGGGCCAAGCCTGACCGTCAACAGGTGGGCCGGACAGACGCGGCAATCGGTACCGCCGAATCCGGGCACGTCCGCTTGGAACCGGGGGCGGGCGAGCAGCGCCTGCACGAGCGCGTACTCATGCCCGCCGGCGAAGGCGATCGCCAGTATTGCCTCGGCGGCCTCGGTGAGACGGTCCACATGCCAATGCGGCGATTTACCCGGCCGAAGGTGCCGCATCACGCGCGCCCGGATGCCGCCACGGCCGCGGGCGTTCCCCGCATAGACGTACCAGCCCGGCGGCAGGACGACGGGCGCCAGGGTGCGGATTCTCAGGGACAGCGGGTGGGCGATGGTCATCAGCAGCAGATAGGCGCCGGGCGCCGCGGGCAACGACGCCGCGTCGGCCGTACAATGCGCACCGTCGCCGGCAACGCGGCGCAATTCGTCGAGCACGCCAGGGGGCAGGCCGGCCGCGGTCATGGCGCAACGTTCCGCTCTCCAAGGGGCTCGGCCACGGCCGCCGAAATCGCCTCGAACACCTCGTCCCACTCCCCGCTCACCCGCTGGCGGAACAGCCGCATGGTCGGATACCAGGGGCCGTCCGCGCGCTCCACCAGCCAGCACCAGTCGGGGCTGCGCTCGAGCGCAACCAACACCGGGCGCCCCAGGGCGCCGGCCAGGTGGGGGTACCGGAGCGCCGGCCGGGGGCCGGTCCCCGCCATCCAATTCTGTCCGATCGACTTCCTGTGGTCGAGCGTGCTTGCCATGTGCCGATCCCGCCGCGTAACGGACCCACATTGTGGCCGGCCCGTCGGAGCGGCGCCGTGCCGGGGTTTTCCGGTGGACCCGGCGCGGCATCCCAAGGCCGCGAACGGAGCCGTTTCGCCTCTTGCGGGCCCTGTCGCGGGCGAAAAACCCTTGGGCATTGGAAAATCAGCCGAATTTTCTCTACCATAAAATTATCAACAAAAAGAGTACACGGTAGCGGGGATAACCGGGCGCCAGTCCCGGGGTCCCGCACCGACGAGGGGAGAAGGAATTCACCATGAGAAGGACAACGATGTTTGCAGTGGCCCTGGCCCTGACGTTGCTTGGTCTTGGGGGTTGTGAGACGGCGTACGAACCAAGGCCGTCCGGCAACGACCTGCTCAACGTCGCACTCGGCAGCGCCCCCACGACAAAACACTACGGCGGCTATCCCCTGCGTGGCGGCAATATCCTGGTCAAGGTACGGATGAGTTTCTGAGGCAGGGCCGTCCTTCGGGCGGCGCTGCCGCCACGGCGCGACGTACGCGCCGTTAGACGAGAAGTCACGAACGTCGTGGCGTCTGTGAACGCCCCGGGGGCGGGTGCGGACCCCGTGCCTCGCGCGTCGCGGGTACGCCCGCCGACGCGGCGGCGCCAGGGGCGTCTGTCGCGGTAAAAAGCCAACGGCCGTGCGATGACGACCGGGGCTAGTGGCCTGCATCAGCGAAAGTGCACCCATACGACGGCGTTGCGAGGTTTCCGGCTAGGAGCGCGTCGCGCCTTGGTGTGCATGCACCACAAGCGGCGCGCGACGACGCCGGGGGCCGCGGGGGCGTCCCCCGCATATCGTAGCCGGGGGGGCACCCCCCTTGTCCCCCCGGAAGCCTCGCAACGCCGCCCTTCGGGTCGCTTTTCCCGTCCCCTCGGGGCGTCGGGAAGGCTTTCCGATGGCCCCGCATCGCCTGCGCCTCCCCTCCTACCGAGGAAAC
>JACZWD010000206.1 GCA_022572335.1 Pseudomonadota bacterium | reverse complement strand
GCATCGTCAAAACTTTTCGACGCCCTCCGACGGGCCGCATACGCGACCGCAACGGCGGCTTACCAAGGCTTTCGGACGGCGTCGCGCACGCTTCGCGATGCCCCGCATCGCCACAGCGCACGCTCCTAGCCGAAAACCTTGGTAAGCCGGCTCGTCGGGTCATGATCAGCGCTCCTTGGTCTTACCCCCCGCGGTCTGGCGCGGCCGGCTCACGGGCGCCCGGGCGCGGACGTGTCCGCCGCCCTGCCGGCGGCCCGGGATACGCGGGGAAGACATGGCGGGGACCGTCCTCACCCGGGGGAGTCGAAAAAACCGGGTCCGGCGCGCCCGAGCAATTCGCCGCCGGCATCGCGGCCGATGGCGTCCGCGTCGGCGGCCGCGCCCTGGCGCGCGGTTTCGATCAGCTCGGTGCCGTCGGGACGGGCGATCAACCCCCGTAACGTCAAGGTCCCGCCGGCCGCCACCTCGGCCAGCCCGGCGATGGGGGTGCGGCACGATCCGTCCAGAACCTCGAGCATGGCCCGCTCCGCCGTCACCCGCGCCGTGGTCGCCGCGTGGTCGAGCGGCGCCAGCAGTTCCCGGGTGCGCCGGTCCCCGGCCCGGCAGGTGACGCCGATGGCTCCCTGGCCCACCGCCGGCAGAAGCTCTTCCGGCTCGATGACGGCGGTCGCCGCGTGCACCAGGCCGAGGCGCTTGAGCCCGGCCATGGCCAGCAGGGTCGCGTCCACTTCGCCGTCCTCCACCTTGCGCAGCCGGGTGTGGATGTTGCCGCGGAACAGGACGACCCGGAGGTCCGGGCGGCGGTGCAGAATCTGCGCCTGGCGCCTGAGCGAGGCGCTGCCCACCACGGCTCCCGCCGGCAGCCCGGCGATGCTTTCGGCCTTGGACGAGATGAAGACGTCGCGCGGGTCCTCGCGCTCCAACGTGCACGCCAGGGCGATGCCGTCCGGCAACCACGTGGGCAGGTCCTTCATCGAATGCACCGCCAGATCGATGCGGCCGGCGAGCATGGCCTCGTCGATCTCCTTGGTGAAAAGCCCCTTGCCGCCGATGTCGGCCAGGGGGCGGTCCATGACCTTGTCGCCGGTGGTCTTGATGACCGTCACCTGGACGGCGTCCGGGGCGCCCAGCTCGGGGTGCGCCGCGACCAGGCGGGCGCGGGCCTCCTCCGTCTGGGCCAGGGCCAGGGGACTGCCGCGGGTGCCGATGCGCAATAGGGGTGCCGTGGTCATGGGTTTCAGCCAAGCGGTTCCCGGGCGGCGTACGGAGTAGGACCAACCGTAGAGGATATTGGTATAAGGTGCGCCTCCGATTGAACAAGGGGCTTTTTCGATGATCGTGCTCGGCATCGAGACCAGTTGCGACGAGACCGCGGCGGCCGTGGTCACCGGCGACCGCCGGGTGCTGGCGGACGAGGTGCTGTCGCAGCTTGACGAGCACCGGCCCTTCGGCGGCATCGTGCCCGAGATCGCGGCGCGCTCCCATCTCGAGCACCTCGACCGGATGGTCGCCCGGGCCATGGAGGCGGCGGACTTTGGCTTCGGCGATCTCGACGGCGTCGCCGCGACGGGCGGCCCGGGGCTGATCGGCGGGCTCCTTGTCGGGGTGATGACGGCGAAGGCCATCGCCGCCGTCGCCGATCTGCCGTTCCTCGCCGTCAACCACCTGGAGGGCCATGCGCTGACCGTGCGGCTGACCGACGGCGTGACCTTCCCCTATCTTCTCCTGCTGGTTTCCGGCGGCCACTGCCAGTTGCTTGTGGTCGAGGGGGTGGGGGCATACCGGCGCCTCGGCACCACCGTCGACGACGCCCTCGGCGAAGCCTACGACAAGACCGCCAAGATGCTGGGACTGGGCTTTCCCGGCGGCCCGGAGGTGGAGCGCGCCGCCGAGGACGGCGACCCTTCGCGGTTTCCCCTGCCGCGCCCGCTCAAGGGCCGGGCCGGGTGCCACTTCTCGTTTTCCGGCCTCAAGACCGCGGTGCGCCATGCCGTCGACGCCCTGCCCCCGGGGCCGTTGCGCAAAAAGGACGTGGCCGACATGTGCGCCTCGTTCCAAGCCGCCGCCGGCGACGTGCTGGTGGACCGCTGCGCCAACGCGCTCGAGGCCTTCCGCGCCCGGCACCCGTCGGCCGACACCCTGGTCGTGGCCGGCGGCGTCGCCGCCAACCGGAACTTGCGCCGGCGCCTCGCCGACCTGGCCGGGGAACACGGGATGAGGCTGGTGGCGCCGCCGGCGCGCCTGTGCACCGACAACGCGGTGATGATCGCCTGGGCCGGCGTCGAACGGCTCGGGCTCGGTCTCACCGACGGCCTCGACTTCGCCCCGCGCCCGCGCTGGCCCCTCGATCCCGACGCGCCGCCGGCCACCGGCGCCGGGGTGAAGGCGTAGTGCATAGAAGCGCGTCAAGCGGCGAAATCGTGCAAGGGAGTACTGGCCATCCTTGCGATGGTGGTTTTAGCCGGCGTTTCGCCGGTGTGGCGGCCCTTGCCTCGGACACGCGGTTACGGGCATAAAGGGTCCGCGGCCGGAGAAACCAACGTGCCATGAACAGGATCGGCATCATCGGCGCGGGCGCGTGGGGGACGGCGTTGGCCACGGTCATGCACCGGGCGGGACGCCAGGTGGTGGTCCAGTGCCACGAACCCGAGGTGGCCGAGGCCATCAACCTGACCCACGAGAATTCCCTCTACCTGCCCGGCATATCCCTGGACTCCGGGATCCAGGCGACCACGGACCTCGCCGACGTGGCGGAGACCGACGCCGTTCTGCTGGTGGCGCCGGCGCAACACCTGCGCGCCATTTGCGAAAAGATCGCGCCGGCCTGGAGGGCCGGGGTGCCGGTAGTGATCTGCGCCAAGGGCATCGAGCAGGATACCTGCGCGCTGATGAGCGAAGTGGCCGCCGAAACCCTGCCCGAGGCACGCGTCGCCGTGCTGTCGGGTCCCACCTTCGCCACCGAGGTGGCGCGCGACCTGCCCACCGCGGTGACCCTCGCCTGCGCCGACGTGGAACTGGCCGAGAGGCTGATGGCCGCCCTGGGGACGCCGCATTTTCGCATCTACCGCTCGGCCGACCTGATCGGCGCCCAGGTGGGCGGCGCGGTGAAGAACGTGCTCGCCATCGCCTGCGGCATCGTCACCGGGCGCGGGCTCGGAGAAAACGCGCGGGCGGCGCTGATCACCAGGGGGCTGGCCGAGATCGTGCGCCTGGGCACGGCGAAGGGCGGACATGCCGAAACCCTCGCCGGCCTGTGCGGGCTGGGGGACATCACGCTGACCTGCAACAACATGCGATCGCGCAACTTCTCGCTTGGCGTCGAACTGGGCCGGGGCAGGACCCTGGTCGAAATCCTGGCGGCGCGCACGTCGGTGGCGGAAGGCGTGTACACCGCCTCCTCGGTCACCGATCTCGCCGGCCGCCTCGACGTCGACATGCCCATCTGCGTGGCCATAGACAAGGTGCTGCACCATTTCGCCGACATCGATTCGACGATCGCCGAGTTGCTGGCGCGGCCCTTCAAGGCGGAAGCGCCGGTGGCGCGGGCCGCCGAGGCGGCGTCGTAACGGGGCGCATGCGCGCCGCATCGAAACGGACGTGTGACTCCGCTCCTCCACCAACCGCTTGTCCAAGAGAGGCGTCATGATTTACGTCATCACCTGCGTCGACAAACCGGACCATGGCGCGGTCCGCAAGGAGATGCGCACGGCCCACCTGGCCTACCTTCGGGATCTCGGCGATACGCTGTTCGCCGCCGGCCCGACACTCACGGATGACGCCTCCAGCGTCACCGGCAGCGTGATCATGGTCGACCTGCCCGACAAACAGGCCGCCGAGACCTTCGCCGCCAACGATCCCTACGCCAAGGCGGGGGTGTTCGAGAGCGTCACCATAAAGGCGTGGAAGAAAGTGTTCCCCGAGGACTGATGCCGGTGGCGTACTGGCTGGTGAAATCGGAACCGGGCGCCTGGTCGTGGGACGACCATGTCAAGGCCGGCGTGGCCGAATGGGACGGCATCCGCAACCATCAGGCGGCGGCCAACATGAAGGCCATGAAGGTGGGCGACAGGGCCTTTTTTTATCATTCGGTCAACGAGAAGCGCATCGTCGGCATCCTCGAGGTGGTCACCGAGTACCATCCCGACCCGACGGACCCGACGATGCGCTTCGGCATGGTGGACTTCAAGGCGGTGACGCCGGTGAAGGACCCGGTGACGCTCAGGCGGATCAAGGATGACGGCCGCCTCGACCACCTGGCCCTGGTCCGCCAGTCGCGGCTTTCGGTGATGCCGGT
>JACZWD010000205.1 GCA_022572335.1 Pseudomonadota bacterium | reverse complement strand
ACCGAGGCTCTGGCCCGGGCCAAGGTCGAGCCCGACGACGTCTCCGAGGTCATCATGGGGCAGATCCTCGCCGCCGGCGCCGGCCAGAACCCGGCCCGCCAGGCGGCCGTCGGCGCCGGCATCCCGGTGGAGGTGACCGCCTATACCATCAATCAGCTGTGCGGGTCGGGCCTCAGGTCCGTGGCCCTCGGCTTTCAGGCGATCGCGCTCGGCGACAGCGACATCGTGGTCGCCGGCGGCCAGGAAAGCATGAGCCAGGCGCCCCACTGCGTGCATCTGCGCGACGGCGCCAAGATGGGCGACATCCAGCTTGTCGACACCATGGTCAAGGACGGCCTGTGGGATGCCTTCAACGGATACCACATGGGCGTCACCGCCGAGAACGTGGCCGAGAAGTGGCAGCTCACCCGCGAGGACCAGGACGCCTTCGCCGCCGCCTCGCAACAGAAAGCCGAAGCCGCCCAACGGGCCGGCCGGTTCAAGGACGAAATCGTCGCCGTCACCGTCAAGACCCGCAAGGGCGAAACCGTGGTCGATACGGACGAATATCCCAGGCACGGCACGACGCAGGAGTCCCTTGCCAAGCTGCGCCCCGCCTTCGCCAAGGACGGCACGGTGACGGCGGGCAACGCGTCCGGCATCAACGACGGCGCCGCCGCCGTGGTGGTGATGACGGCGGACGCCGCCGCCGAACGCGGGATCACGCCGCTGGCGCGCATCGTCTCGTGGGCCACCGCCGGCGTCGACCCGGCGATCATGGGCACCGGCCCCATCCCGGCCAGCCGCGCCGCCCTGCAGAAAGCCGGCTGGAAAGCCGGCGACGTGGACCTGATCGAGGCCAACGAAGCCTTCGCCGCCCAGGCCCTGGCCGTCAACCGGGACCTGGGCTGGGACACCGACAGGGTGAACGTCAACGGCGGCGCCATCGCCATCGGCCATCCCGTCGGCGCCTCGGGGGCGCGCATCCTGATCACCCTTTTGCACGAGATGCGGAGGCGCGACGCCAAGAAGGGACTGGCGACCCTGTGCATCGGCGGCGGCATGGGCATCGCCATGTGCGTCGAGCGCGGCTGAACGCCCGGGGGTCGCGGCGGCGCCCCCCGCATACGGTGTCGGGGGGACACCCCCCGGTGGCCCCCCGGGGGTCGCGGCGGCGCCCCCCGCAAACGGCTCCGCACACATTTCGCCGAACGGCTTCCAAAAAACCCAGGAGGATAGAATGGGCCGTGTAGCAATCGTCACCGGCGGCACCCGCGGCATCGGCCGCGCCGTTTCCGAGGCCCTGAAGCAAGCGGGCCACACCGTGGCGGCGACGTACGCCGGCAACGACGACGCCGCGAACGCCTTCACCGCCGATACCGGCATTGCCGTCTACAAGTTCGATGTCGGCGACTTCGCCGCCTGCGCCGACGCCGTCGCCCGGATCGAGGCCGACATCGGCCCGGTCGACGTGCTGGCCAACAACGCCGGCATCACCCGGGACGCGACGCTCCACAAGATGACCGAGGAACAATGGTCGGCGGTGATCGGCACCAACCTGAACAGCGTCTTCAACATGACCCGCGCCGTCATCGGGGGCATGCGCGAGCGCGGCTTCGGGCGCATCATCACCATCGGCTCGATCAACGGCCAGAAGGGCCAGTTCGGCCAGTCCAACTACTCCGCCGCCAAGGCCGGGATCATCGGCTTCACCAAGGCGGTGGCCCAGGAGAACGCCGCCAAGGGCGTCACCGTGAACGCCGTCGCGCCCGGATACATCGGCACCGAAATGGTGCGCGCCGTGCCCGAAGAGGTGCTGAAAACCAAGATCCTTGCCTACATTCCGGTCGGCCGCCTGGGTGAGCCGGAAGAGGTCGCCCGGTGCGTCGTTTTCCTCGCCGCCGACGAGGCCGGCTTCATCACCGGGGCCACCCTCTCGGTCAACGGCGGCCAGTACATGGCCTGAGGGGGGGGGGCTGCGGTGCGTGGGCCGCACCACACGATCCGCCGGTAAAGGGTCCAGGTCGTGGGTTCATTAACCGGTGTTGCGAGTGGCGATGTCCGCTCACGGGTCGACACCGGTCAACCGTAACCAACTCGACGAACTACCGGGTTTGGCCCATCTCGGACATCGCGCGCGACGAGGTTTGCCTCTGGCCCGACCTCCTTTCCAATGGTCCAAATCTAACATTCGGTCTGGACGAAGTTCTGGGGGGCAGGCCAGGCAGGTCGCGGGCGCGGCCCAGCTTGCGTACAGCCGACGCGGCGCGCAGTAATTCTCCCGAAAGCTTCCGCTCAACGAAAGGAACGGCGATGATCGGACCGTTCGCGGTCGGCCTATCTGCGGAGGTGTGCCGCTCGATCAACGAACCTCCGGTTCGACCCGTGCCGGCGGATTCAGGCACTCAGACTATGTCGGTCGGAGCAACGACCTGCATCATCAGGTCGTTATTCCATTCCCCTTCGACCTGGACGTGGGCCACGGCGCCCAGCGCGAAAGCCTCGATCAAGTTGTGGTTCAAATAGGCGTACAGGCCCGGTTGCCGGAAGGTGTAAAGCGCCGCCCCTGCGGACCCACCACGAATCAACCACGTCTCGAGGTTGGTTGCGGGAGGATCGTCGAATGAGCCGGTCTCCCAAACGAGATCCCCGTGGCCGCCGATCAAATGTGGCCGGGTGTCGCGATTGGCTTGTGCGTGGATAAACAACACCGTTTCCCCGACCTTCGCCTTCAGCGCATGGTCGCCGGTTAATGCACCAACCCGGCCATTAAACACGACATGGCTCGGCGTCAGCGTCTTCATCCGTTCGAGCGTATCCTCGAACGAGTCGAGGGGATCTTGGTAACGCTTGAAGTTACCGCTATCGTCCTGCGCCACGTAGAAGTCCTGTTCGCCGATGTAGTAAGCCCGGTCGTAGCGTACGGGATTGCCCAGACGGTCTTTCAGCCCATCCCGAGGCAATACCATCAAGGCGCCGTTCATACCGGAAACGACGTGCCACGGAACCATGATGCCGCCCGGCGCGCAATGATAGACGAATACCCCTGCCTTGGTGGCGCGGAAACGCAGAACGACCGTTTCACCTGGCTGGACATGGGTGAGTGCTCCGCCTCCCAAAGCACCGGTCGAGGCGTGGAAATCAATATTGTGTTCGAGGCTGTTGCCTGCGGGGTTTTCCAGGGTCAGTTCGACGTAGTCCCCTTGATGGACGACGACCAACGGCCCAGGAACGGAACCGTTGAATGTCATCGCCTGAACCTCGGTGCCGTCATCATCGATCACCATGGCCTTCTCTTCGATGACCATGCGCACTTGGACGACCTTCGGCGCTCCGGATGCAACCTGATCGTGGGCGGGGACGAACGGCGGTGGGACGAGTTCCTGACGCACGCGGTCCAGGAGGTCCATGTTCATCGGGTCGTCGGCACCGGCCTTTGCTAGTTGCTGAGGGGTGCTTTGCACGGCAGGACCCGGTCGCGCACCGAGAGGGACCGCCGAGGCGAACATGGCTCCGCCGAGCATCGTGGCCGCTCCAGCTCCGGAGGCGGTGGTGAGCACCTGTCGTCGTGTCATTCCAAGCATTTTCCGGTCTCCTATACGGATGTCGTTCGCGATTGCAGCATCGTATACGGTAGGCGATGCCCCGCAGGACACGCTCAATATATAATGCTTTTCGCTGGCCGATTAAGTCGAAATTGTGCAGTGCAGCATTGCGCCGGATGCATGTCCCGGGCCGGCGCGACCGGTGTTGGCTTTAAAGCCGGCATCGGCGCCGCGCCGCCGACCCATACTCTCGTTTAGGAGAACACCACCCGATCCGCCGCCCCCTCCCGGGCGCCGGCGGGCGGGTCGAACCGCCCGCCCCTCACGCCGCCTCTTTCGGCACCGTCGCCGTCATCGACGGACGCTCGGAGAATTTCTCGAACCACTCGGCGAGGCCGGGGCGGTCGGCGCGCCAGTCCGGGTCCGGGAAGCGCAGGTCGAGCCAGCCGATGGAGCAGGCGACGGCGATGTGGCCGATGGTGAGCGGGCCGTCGAGGCGCTCCAGTTCGCCTTCGAGGGCGTCCATGGCGCGCCCGATCACGGCGCCCTGGCGGTTCGTCCATTTGTCGTACTGGAATTCCTCGGGCCGGCGGCTCTCCAACAGCTTGAGGACCCCGGCGTCGGTCATGCCGTCGCCCAGGGCGAGAAGGCGCAGCGCCCGCCACCGGGGGGCGCGCGAGGCCGGGAAAAGCCTGTCCCCGTCATGGAGGCTGTCCAGGTACTCGCAGATCACGGGTGAATCGAAAAGCACCTCGCCGTCGTCGGTGACCAGGGCCGGGATCTTGCCCAGGGGG
>JACZWD010000030.1 GCA_022572335.1 Pseudomonadota bacterium | reverse complement strand
GAGATCACCGTCGGCATTTTTTCGCACACCCGGCCCATCGCCAAGGGGTTCCTGCGCCAGATCAAGCGCGAGTTCGAATGGAACACGGACCTGAAAAGCCTGTTCCCGGACGTCCTGTATCAGGAGCCGCACGAGCGCTCGCCGAAATGGTCCGAAGACGACGGCCTGGTCGTCAAGCGCCGGGGCAACCCGAAGGAATCCACGGTCGAGGCGTGGGGCCTGGTGGACGGCCAGCCCACGGGCAAGCACTTCTCCTTGATGGTCTACGACGACGTGGTGACGCGGGAATCGGTGACCACGCCCGACATGATCCGCAAGGTGACGGACGCCTGGGCGCTTTCGCGCAACCTCACCGCCGAAGGCGGCAGGACGCGCACCATCGGGACCCGGTATCACTACAACGACACCTACCGCACCATAATGGACCGCAAAGCCGCCCAGCCCCGCCTTCATCCGGCAACGGTGAACGGCACCGTGGACGGGAAGCCGGTGCTGTTCACCAAGGAACGCCTGGCCGAGAAGCGCCGCGAGATGGGGCCTTATATCTTCGGCTGTCAGATGCTGCTCGATCCCAAGGCCGACGACACCCAGGGGTTCAAGGAAGACTGGCTGGCCTTCTGGCCGGCGCGGCACACGGCGAACATGAACCTCTACATCGTCGTCGATCCGGCGTCGAAGAAACGCAAGACCAGCGATTACACTTTCATGGGCGTTGTCGGCGTGGCGCCGGACGAAAACTTCTACATCGTCACCATGATCCGCGACCGGCTCAGTTTGACCCAACGCGCCGATACATTGTTTGCGCTGCACCGGGAATACAAACCGTTGGGCGTCGGCTACGAGGAATACGGGCTGCAGGCCGACATCGAGCACATGAAGGACCGCATGGGGCGCGAGAATTACCGCTTTCCCATCACGGCGCTCGGCGGCCGGCTGGGCAAGGAGGACAGGATCAGGCGCCTGGTACCGCTGTTCGAACAGGGGCGGATATTGCTGCCCGAGCACTGCATGAGAAGAAACCACGAAGGGATTTCGGAGGATCTGACACGGGTGTTCATCGACGAGGAATACCTGCCGTTCCCCGTCGGCGCCCACGACGACATGCTGGACGGGCTATCCAGGATCGTCGATCCGAAGTTCCCGGTGAAGGCGCCGCGTGAGGCGCGGGCGGGGTCCATGCCAGCGCGGGCGGACAACGCGTACGATCCGCATGGGTGGTGAGGGGGTCAGATGTCAGAAGTCAGAAGTCAGGGATCAGAAATCAGGTATCAGGTATCAGGTATCAGTAGCATCCGGTCCCCGGCCCTCTGATCCCTGATCCCTGACCATGCCCTTCATCACCGATCTCGAACCGGTTGACCTGCGGCGGCTCAGGGAGATCACGCGCCGCATCCACGCCAAGGACTTCCCGGGATTGCCGGTCCTCACCGACCACCAGTGCGACGTGGTGATCGAGAGGATCGGCGCACCCCTGCGCGCCGAACAGATCGTCCGCGAGGCCGTGAACCGGGGAGACTTCGGGCGGTTCGAATTTTCGCGCAGGCCGGTCCACACGGGGCCGGTGGATGCGTTTTCCGAGCGGGCGCGGCATTACGAGGACTTGGACACGGGGAATGGCAAATAAGGCGGTCGTCGTCTTCCACGGCGAGGGAACGGGCTTCTGGCCCGCTTTTTTGGGCCGTGACGGGTTCCGCCACTGCTTTGTCGTGGTGCCGTCCGGCGACTACTGGGTGCTGCTGGACGGCACGGCGGGGTCGCCCCGCCCGGAAGTGATCGGCAGTACGAAGGACAGCGCCGCCGCCTATTACCGGCGCGAGGGCTTCACCGTCATCGAATGCGACACGCCAGCGCCCGCCGCTGTGGTGGCCGTGGATGTTCCACAACTGCGTCGGCGCCACCAAGGCGGTGTTGGGTGTCGGCGCCCCCTGGGTTTCGACGCCGTGGCGGCTGTACCGGTATCTGCGGCACAGGAACGTAAACCAAAACACGAAAGGACACTGACATGGGATTCATCTTCGGCGGCGGCCCAAGCCTGCCACCTCCGCTCCCACCCCTGCCGACTCTCGAAGACCCGGAGATCAAGCGCAAGCGCGAGCAGGAGCGTCTGGCCCGCAGGCGGCGCCGGGGCCTGGGCGCGACAAGGCTGACCCAGCCGGGCCTGGGCGATGTTGAGACGCTGGTCGACCGGCCAAAGCTGACGAGCACGCTGGGCGGCGGCGGGGTGGGGTAAGCCGGCGGCCGGGCAGCCGCGCCCGATAACCGATCGGGCCCTGCCCGTGCGCCGGGGCCACGGGTTCATCAAGCAAATCGAGGACGAGAATTGAGCAAGCACGTTAGCGAAATCCTCACCCGCCACGAACGGCTGGCGGGGGAAAGGCGTTTGTGGGAGCAGCACTGGCAGGAGTTGGCCGAGGTGATGCTGCCCCGGCGCGCCACCTTCACCACGGACGGCCGGCCCGGCGACAAGCGCACCACGAACATCTACGACAGTGTGCCCATGTTGGCGCGCCGCGGCCTGAGCTCGGCCATCGCCGGGTTGCTGCGTCCCAAGACGTCCCGGTGGCTGAAGATCGAACCGACCGACGCGCAGATTGCCGAAGACGAGGAGGTAAAGGCCTGGATCGACGATGCGGACGAACGCCTGTTCCGCGCCATCTACGCCCCGGAGGCCCGGTTCATCAAGGCCACCCACGAGGTGGACGATGACCTGGTGACCTTCGGCTCGGGCTGCCTGTTCGTCGGCGAGGGCAGGGACCTGAACCGCCTGCTGTTCCGCTCCTTCCACCTTAAGGACTGCTTCCCGGCCGAGAACGAGGAAGGCGCCATCGACACCATGCACGTGGTCATGCTGCTCACCGCGCGCCAGGCGGCTCAACGGTACGGCGAGGAAAATGTCGGCCCGAAGGTGAAAGAGGCCCTGAGGGGGCTCCAGAAGGAACAGGACAGGAAATTCAAGTTCATCTGGGCCGTGCAGCCGCGCCAAGAGCGCGACGCGGGCAAGCGCACCAATACCAACATGGCGTTTGCCTCCCGGGTCATCCAGGTGGAAGGCCAGCACCTGGTCGGCGAAAGCGGGTTCCAGGAGTTCCCCTTCATGTTCCCCCGCTGGGACACGGCGTCGGGCGAGCTGTTCGGGCGCTCGCCCGGCATGCTGGCCCTGCCTGACGCCAAGACCCTGCAGGCCATGGGAAAGACCATTCTGGTGGCGGGGCAGAAGGCGGCCGATCCGCCGCTGCTCATGCCGTCCGATTCCATCATTGGGGTGCCGCGCACCTTCCCCGGCGGCACTACGTACTACGACGCGGAGGCGGTCAGGGAGTTGGGTGGCCGGCCGCCCATCGTGCCCCTGGAAACGGGCGCCAACCTGCCCATCACCCGTGACATGCAGAACGATGTGCGGGAAAGCGTGTGGGCGGCCTTCTTCAAGAATATCTTCCAGCCGCTGCTGGGCAGGACCGGCATGACGGCGACCGAGGTGCTGGAGCGCAGGGAGGAGTTCATCCGCACGGCGGGCCCGGCGTTCGAGGCCCTGGAGTCGGACTACACGGCGCCCATGGTCGAGCGCGCCTTCAACATCGTCATGCGCGGCGGGGGATTTCCGCCGGCGCCGGACGCGCTTCGCGGCCGCGGCGTCAGGTTCACGTTCGTCAGCCCCGTCGAGCAGGCACGCAAGCAGACGGAGGCGGCGGGCATGGCGCGGTTCTTCGAGCTCGTCGCGCCCCTGGTGCAGTTCCAGCCCGAGATCATGGACAACCTGGACGGCGACGAGATCGTGCGCGACGCCCCCGACGTCTCGGGCATGCCGCGGCGGTGGCTGAGATCGAAGGACCGGGTGGAAGACCTGCGCGGCCAGCGGGCCCAGGCGCAGCAGGCGGCGGCCCTGCTCGCCGACGCCGGCCGGGTGGCGGACGTGGCCAGGACGGCGGCGGGGATTCCGGGAATTGGGCAGGGAACGCAATGAGCGACGAACCGGACGAAAAGATGAATACCTACGCAAAGGAACGCCAGGAGGCGCAGATGCAAACGATCCATGAATCCATGGAGCGCGCCCTGGGGCGGTCGAGAACGCCGTTGGACCTGCCCTCTGCGATGGGCGAATACGACCCTCACGACTGGATCCGGTGGTGAGGTTTTTCAGGCGGCTGCGGATGCCCGCAGGCGGCGTGCTGTTGGGCCGGCTGAGGGCGGCCGGCGCCCCGTATTCACGGATGCAGCGGTACCGGGATTTCAAGGCCGTCTTCACCGGCCATTCGACGCCGGAGCAGGGCCAGCGGGTGCTTTCCCAGATCTGCCGCTGGGGCGGACTGTACACGCCGGTGCACGTTTCGGGCGACGCTTACGCCACCCACACCCGCGCCGGGGCGCAGGAGCTGTGCCAGCGCATCGTCTCCAACATCCATGTGGAACCGGCCGCCCTGCCCGAAAGGGCCGATGGCGTGCCGGACGAAAGGGCTTAGTACCCTCCATCATAAAAGGATGGTACGTGTGATCGCCTTTTCGCGTCTTTTGGGTAGGAAGCGTCGCGCCGGCGATGCGGGGCATCGTCAAGCGGCGCTGACGCCCCCAAAAGGCGCGAAAAGCGACCCTTCGGGCGGCCATGGGCGGCCATCGGACGTCGTCGCGCGGCTCTCATGATGGGCCCCCATCACGTCGAACCACGCTCCTCGCCGAATGGCCACCCATGGCCGTCACACGTGTCATCATTTTATGATGGAGGGTACTAGGCAATGACAAAGAACGACGTTCCGGCGCCAAGCGAACCGGCGTCCGGCGCGGAACCCGGCGCGGAGCGGGAGACCGAACCGTCGGCCGGCGACTGGCGCGCGGCGATCACCGACGAGAAGGCGCGCCGGTTCGCCGAACGGTTCGCCAGTCCGGCCGATGCCGCCGTATCCGCGTTCAAGGCGCGCCAGCAACTAAGCGGCTCGGTCCGCGTGCCGGGCAGGAAGGCCGGCCGCGAAGACGTCGCCGCCTTCCGCCGGGCCCTCGGCGTTCCCGACCGGCCGGAGGGCTACGCCGTGGCGCTGCCCGAGGGCCTGCCCGGCACCGGCGACCTGGACGAGGCCGGCAAGGCGCGCCTGGATACCTACCTGAAGGCCATGCATGACGCGGGGGCGACGCCCGACGTGGTGCAGCGGGGCATCGACCTCTATTACGGCTTTCTCGCCGAGGGGCTCGAGGCCCGCGAACGGGCGGCGGTCGGGGCGCGGGAGAAGGCGAACGCGGACCTGACCCGCGAATGGGGGGCGGACGCCAAGCGCAACGACGGATGCGCGCGGCGCGCCTTTGATACCTTCGGGGGGGAACGCTTCGCCGTCTTCGTGGAGAACGCGGAAGTGGGCGGCGTGAAGCTGGGCGACCACCCGGAAATGCGGCGCATCTTCGCGGCCATCGGCCGGGCCATGGGCGAGGACCGGCTGCACGCGCCGGGGGGCGGGGAGCAGGGGAAGAGCGCCCAGGAGCGCATCGACGAAATCCACTCCTGGCAGCACAGCGAGGACCCCGTCCTTTGCGAGAAATACAAGAGCGATCCGGTGCAGGCGGAGCTGCGGGGGCTTTACCAGCGGCTCGAGGGCGACAGGCCGATTGTGGGGGCCGGGGGGAGGACGCTGTGACGCGGGCGTTCTCAGCCAGTTGACGCCGGCTGGTCATTCCTAAGCGGCAAGGAAATTTCGGCCCGCAGAACAATCACATCTATTCGTATTTCGCCAATAAATTAGGGGCCGCCTTCGGGCTTTTCCGTCCGGGCTTCGCGACGGCCCATCCGCATCCCCATGGCGTATTTGTCGTTGGTCCAACCATTGAGACTCAACCAGACAATCGGCAGCAGCTACAGCGCAGACCCAAATGATGTGCTTATCACAAAAAGGTCCCTGACCCGCCTTGGCTATTACAGGGTGCCGGACTACAGCCTTACGCCCTATCTGGATATGCCGATGTTCCAGGGCATCAAGCGATTTCAGCAAGACCAAGGCCTTAGAGTGGACGGGTCATGGAGCCCGACGGCCCCACCCTCCGACATTTGAGCAGTATTCTGAACGCCAATACGCCGGCCATCCGGCCGTTCGGTGCTTTCGCACTAAGTCCGGCTCGAATTAGGACGCACCAACGCCAGAGGAATGCAATTATCTACTTTACAGGGTGGATGTTCCCACGTGCAATGCTATCATAGCGCGGCGTGGGAAAAGGGCCGTGGCACGGTGCTTTCATTCGGCAGGCGCACGATATGCTGCGTGCCTTCATGGAAGGCCCATCCGGGATTTGCCGCCACTCGACACGTGGAACCAGTAGGAAAAACGCTTAGGGAACTCCGGGGCACCATAAAGGGGGCTGAGGGCGCCCTTACCCCGGTCTATGCCCGCATCTCCGAACCCATCCGAAGGCGGAGCGGCGTAGAACACGAGGGCTGTTATTGCTTCGTCCATTGCCCATACCTGTTCGAAGACGACAAACGGATCTTCGGCGTCGACACCGAGCAGGCTCTTGAACTCTCGATCATATTCATCAAAGATTTATTGGGATACCGCGGGGCGGTAATCGATTGGGAAGACACGCCGACCACCCCAAACAAGTGATATTTAGAGACACCGTCACCAACGAAGGGGCCCCTTGTGGGTGCCGGGGGGAGGACGCTGTAATCAGAAGACAGATGACAGGGATCAGGGATCAGAGTGCGCGCGTCTCCGATCCCTGATCCCTGATCCCTGTATTCATTTAATTAATCGATTTCTTCGCTACCCGGCGACGGCCCACCGCTTCGGCGACCCGGACCCGGCTTCGCACAACACATGACCCAGAGTTCAGAAGTCAGAATCCAGGGATCAGGGATCAGAAGAAATTTCCTTCCTGATACCTGATACCTGCCGACTGACTTCTGCCTTTCTGGCCCACCATCGTGACGTGCTCGCCCGCCGAAGCCCGTAAGGGCGACGGCGGGCTCTGAACCCAGAATCTCAACTTTAACAAGGGGGAAGAGCAATGAGCACTTCCGTCGACACGAGCTTCGTGAAGCAGTTCGAACGCGAGGTTCACGAAGTCTTCCAGCGCCACGGCACCTTCATGCTGCAGACCGTGCGCTGGAAGAGCACCGTCAAGGGCGCCACCACCACCTTCCAGAAGGTGGGCAAGGGGGTGGCCACGACGAAAGCCCGGCATGGGCAGATCACGCCCATGAACCAGTCGCACACGGCGATCGAGTGCACGCTGAGCGACTTCTACGCCGGCGACTGGGTGGACCAGCTGGACGAGACCAAGGTCCAACACGACGAGCGCGCGGTCATCGCGCGTGGTGGGGCCGCGGCCCTGGGGCGCAAGGTGGACGAGCAGATCGTCGCCGTCGCCGACACCAGTTCCAACGACATCGGCGGCGACGCGACTCTGACGCGGGCCATCCTGCTTCAGGCCTACGAGACGCTGATCGGCAACGACGTGCCCAACGACGGGCAGCTGTTCGGTTTTCTGACGCCCCGGTCGTGGTCCATCGCCATGACCATCTCGGAGTTCGCCAACGGCGACTTCATCGGGCAGCAGAGCCTGCCGTTCCTGGTCGGGGCCAACCCCCGCACCTGGATGGGCGTGCACTGGGTGGTGCACACCGGGCTCACCGGCAAGGGCACGGCGACGGCCAACAACCTGGCCTGGCACAAGAACGCCATCGGCTATGGCTCGGCGGCCGTGGTCGAGGGGGCCGGGCAGTCGGTGAAGTCCGACATCACCTGGCACGGCGACCGGGCGTCCCACTTCGTCAACAACATGATGAGCGGCGGCGCCTGCCTGGTCGACGACAGCGGCGTGGTCATCATCTCGACCGACGACACCGCGTCGATCCCGGCATAAGGAGGGCTGGAAAATGGCACTGGTAAAAACCGATCTGGTCCTCATGGGCGACGGGCGCGCGTACAAGGACTACCGCTACGAAAGCACGTCCGACACGCTCGCCACCATCGAGGCCGACGCGTACTTCGACTCCCTGGCCGACATGTTCCGCACCAACGACTTGATCGAGGCGTGGGGCACCGACGGCTACCGCAAGTACAAGGTCACGAGGTCCGCTTCGGACATCACGCTCTCGGTGGTCGACTTCGAGAACGCGGTGACCACGGCGACGACGTCGGCCAACCTGCCGAACTTCGGCACGGTGACCTTGCCGGCGGCGAGCACGGCGGCGGCGTACACCCTCGACGATCCCATCGCGGGCCTCGAAGTGACGCTCGTGCAAAACAACACGACCACCACCGGCTTCACGGTGACGACCAACTCCACGGGCGTGACCTACAACCAAGCCGGCAACAGGACTGCCACTTTCAACGGCGCCGACGATGCAATCGTTCTGAGGGCATTGTCGACGACCCGCTGGGGCGTGGTCTCCAACGTCGGCTCGGTGGCGTTCTCGTAAGGAGTCGCAGTGACGACCAAGAAAAGCAAAAGCGCAGGGAAGGGGGCGGTGAAAGCCGTCCCCTCTCCTTCTTCTCCCAAGGAGCGCAAGATCGCCGTCATCGGCACCACGCCGCACCGGGCGAATGCGCCATACGACGATCCCGCATGGGAAATCTGGGGCGTGGGGCGCTGGCATCCCGATGTCAGGCGCTGGGACCGGTGGTTCGAGATCCACGATCTCGCCACCCTCAAAGCGGACTACGACGACCACCTGAAGTACCTGGCGGACTCGGGGAAGCCCGTCTACGTGCGGGAACCGACACCGAAGATCCCGAACGGCGTTGTCTACCCGCGGGAGCCCATCGTTGAGAGATTTGGCGGCACGTATTTCTTTACCTCGACCATCGCCTGGATGACAGCGCTGGCCCTGCATGAGGGCGTCACGCACCTGGGGCTGTGGGGCGTCGACATGGCCACCCACGGCGAATACGCGACCCAGAAGCCCGGGTGCAAGCATTTCATCGCCGTGGCCCGCCTGATGGGCGTTGAAGTGGTGGTGTCCCGGCATTCGGACCTGCTGCGCGAACCGGCATCGTACCCCGAGCCGGAATCATTGCTGGCGCGGAAAATCAGGGACCGCGTGGCGGATGTCGACAAGCACCTGGAGCAACGCCAGGCGCATCTCAAGAGCCTGGAACTGGAGATCGCGCACCTGCGCGGCATGAAATTCGACCTTCAGTATTTCCTGGATAACTGGACGGAGGAACGATGAACTTCTCAGCCCTTGGCGGCCGCGAGGCCGGCCATCCCGCGGTAAAGAGGAATTGAGCCGTGGCCTCGGACGTCGGAATTTGCAACTCGGCCCTTGCCAAGATCGGTCTCACCGATTTCATCACCTCGTTGACCGAATCCAACAAACGGGCCATTGCGTGTAACCAGCAGTACACCAAGCTGCGCGACGACCTGCTGCGCGGCCACGAGTGGAACTTCGCCATCAAGCGGCAGAAGCTGGCCCGGGAATCGGCGGCGCCGGTGAGCGGGTTCGATTTCCAGTATGTGCTGCCCGCAGACTGGCTGAGGACCGTCGCCGTGCACGACAACGACGCCGGCCAGGGTGCGGCCGCATACCGCATCGAGGCGGGGAAAATCCTGACCAACACCGCGGCAGTCTGGATCAGGTACGTGCGCCAGGTGACGGATGCCAACCAGATGCCGCCCGATTTTCGCGAAGCCCTGGCGTACAGGCTGGCGGTGGAGCTGGCGGTTCCCATCGCCCAGTCCAACACCCTGAAACAGCAGTTGGCGGAAGACTTCAAGGCCCAGCTCAGACGGGCCAAGAGTTCCGATTCCATCGAGGACTTCCCGGTGTCCTTCCCGGAGGGTTCCTGGGTCACGGAAAGGTTCTGAGCCGTGCCCCGGGTCAACGATCTCAGGCCGGCCCTGAACGCCGGCGAGCTCTCCCCGCGCATGGCGGCGCGGGTGGACTTCAACAAATACCCGGCCGGCGCCGCCACGGTGAAGAACATGATCCCTTTGCCCCAGGGCGGGCTCATGCGCCGGCCCGGAACGCGCTACGTGGCGGAGGCCAAGGATTCATCGGTCAAGACCAGGCTTCTGGACTTCGAGTTCTCCACCGAGCAGGCATACGTCATCGAGGCGGGGAATGCCTATTTCCGCTTTTACCGGAACCAGGGCCAGATCACGACGAACAACATCACGGCGTCGATCGCCAACGGCACCTTCGCCTCCGACATCACCAGCTGGGACGACAGAAGCTCCGGCGGAACGCCGGCGGCGAAGATCGCCTGGAATTCCACGTTAAGCGCCATGGACCTTGACCGTTCCGGGGGCGGCACCGCGCACGCTGAACAGCAGATCACCAATTCGATCTCCGTCGACCACATTTTGAAATTCCGCGTGATTGGCGCCCCGGGGGACAAGATCAAGCTGCGCATCGGCACCACGACGACCGGCACCGAGATTGTCAACGACGTAGAGTTCGCCGTGGGCTACCACGCCTATACCTTCACGGCGACGGGCGCCAATTTCTTCATCCAGTTCATTTATGACGAGAACAACAAGATCGTCCAGATCGACGATGTCTCGTTGCTCGACAACACGGCCCTGGAACTGGACACGCCGTATGCGACGGCCGACCTGTTTACCCTGAAATTCGCCCAGAGCGCCGATGTCATGTACATCGCGCACGGCGCCAAGAACCCCATCTACAAGCTGGCGCGCACGTCCCACACCAACTGGTCGCTGATCGAGGTGGCGTGGCAGGACGGACCGCACCTGGACGAGAACACGGTTTCGGGAACGACCTTCACGCCGGCCGCGACCAGCGGGATGGGCGTGACGATTACCGCGTCCGCCACCACCGGCATCAACGGCGGAGACGGCTTCAAGTCCACGGACGTGGGGCGGCTGGTGAGAATCCAGCACGGGGCCAACGAGCACGGCTGGGGGGTCATCGTGACGTTCACCGATACCACCCACGTGGTCGTGGACATCAAGCGCGCGTTCAACGCGACCACGGCGTCCAGCAAATGGTCCCTCGGCGCGTGGTCCGGGACCACCGGCTGGCCGGCCACGGTGGGGT
Source organism: Pseudomonadota bacterium (assembly GCA_022572335.1). Classification (GTDB taxonomy): domain Bacteria; phylum Pseudomonadota; class Alphaproteobacteria; order Rhodospirillales; family 2-02-FULL-58-16; genus JACZQZ01. The sequence goes on along the minus strand of JACZWD010000030.1, from coordinate 6,442 downwards.
TCTTCGAGCAACGGTTTGCCGCCGCCCGCACCAAGAACCAGGAACAGACCTTCTGGATGAGCCAGTCGGCGGATCTGGAAAACATGCGTGGCGACAGTTTCGACACCTCGACAACGGTCGAAGACGACGACGCGCTCTTCTTCACCCTGGCGGCGAAGAAGGTCAACGCCATCCAGTGGATCGATTCGGGCCAGAACTTCATCATCGGCACGGCCGGCGGCGAGTGGATCGCCACCGCCGACGGGCCCGTGCTCACGCCCACGGACGTCGCCCTCAAGCAGCACACCACCCACGGCAGCGCCGACGTGGAGGCTCTCAGGGTCGGTCCCGCGACCCTGTTCCTGCAGCGCTCGCAGAGGAAGATCCGCGAATTCGCCTTCAGTTTCGAGGTCGACGGCTTCCGCGCCCCGGACCTCACCATCCTGGCCGACCACATCACCCGCTCGAAGGTCACCGAGATCACCTACCAGCAGGAGCCCGACAGTCTGGTGTGGGCGGTGCGCACCGACGGGGTGCTGGCGACCATGACCTACCGGCGCAACCAAGACGTCGTCGGCTGGGCGCGGCAGCAGCTGGGGGGCTCGTTCGGCGCCGGCCACGCGGTGGTGGAGAGCATAACGGCGATTCCGGGCAACGACGCCGCCGGCCAGGTCAGGGATTCCACCGAGCGCAACGAGGTCTGGGTCATCGTCAAGCGCACCATCAACGGCGCCACCAAACGCTACGTCGAGTTCTTCGAGGGCGCCTTCGAAGGGCCGATCAGGCACGACTTCGCCACCGAGGCCGCCTGGGGGGAGCAGATGCTTCTCGACCAGCAGGACACGTACTACAGCGATTCCCTGCTCACCCTGGATGACCCCAAGACCATCGGCGGCGCCACCCAGGCCAACCCGGTTGTCGTCACCGCCACCGCCCACGGGTTCTCCAACGGCGATACGGTCAGGATCGCCCGTGTTGTCGGCATGACGGAGCTCAACGGCAACGCCTACACGGTGGCCAACAAGACCGCCAACACCTTTAAATTATCCGGCGTCGACGGCACCGGTTTCACGGCGTATTCGTCCGGCGGCGAGGCCAGGCTGGAAGTCACATCGGTCACCGGGCTCGGCCATCTGGAGGGCGAAACGGTCAAGGTCCTCGCCGACGGCAAGGTGCACCCCGACGCAACCGTCTCCGGCGGCGCCATCACGCTGGATTACAAGGCGTCGGTGGTGCAGGCGGGCCTGGGCTACACCCACCGGTTCCAATCCCTGAAGAACGTAGCCGGGGCGGCCGCCGGCACCGGGCTGGGGCGGGTGAAGCGCATCCACGAGCTGGTGCTGGTGCTGCTCGACGCCGCGGCCTTCAGGCAGGGACCCGGTTTCGCCAACTTGAAGGACGTGGAGTTCCTGGAGGCCGACGAGTCCATGGACACCGCGATCGCGCTGTTCACGGGCGAGAAGTTCATTCCCTTCGACGGCGGCTACGAGCGCGACGCGCGCATCGTGATCGAGGGCGACGCGCCGTTGCCCTTCACCGTGCTCGCCATCGCGCCCAGCCTCAAGACCCAGGACGGGGTTTAGGTGGAGATCGTGCCGTTTGACCCCTCGGACTTGGTTCATATCCATCCACCGATGTTGACGCCGGCGCAGTGGCTCGCATTCGCTGCCGGCTACCGCGACGCCGGGCCGGCGTACACCCTCGTTGACGGGGATACGGTGCTCGGGTGTGCCGGCGTGATGGTGTCGGGCCGCATCGGGTTGGCGTGGGCGGCGCTGTCCGATGCCATCCGCGCCCGTCCGCTGGTGTTGCACAGGACAGTGAAACGCAAGTTAAATCAAGTAGTTACACAATTGGACCTTAAGCAAGTCGTTTCCACCGTAAACAATGACTTCGCGGCCGGGCGCCGGTGGATCGAGCGCCTGGGGTTTTGCCAGGAGGGGATATTGACGGACTACATGGGGAGCGGGGAGACGCACGTTCGGTACGTGCTTTATTTGCGATGAGCGGGCCGGAATTTGCAATCGCGTCTCTGGTGGTTAGCGGCTTTAGCGCCCTCCAGCAGGGGTTTGCGGCGAAACAAGCGGCCGATTTCAACGCCGCCATAGCGTTGCAACAGGCCCAGCGGGAGCGCGAGATTGCCGACCGCAATGCGGATATTTTCCGGCGCCGGCAGAACGCACTCGGCGCCTCGGAACGGGCACGGCGCGCCGGCGCCGGGGTGCTCCCTAACGAAGGGACATCGTTGCTGGTGGCCGATGCCTTTCTTGACGAAACCCTGATCGGCGAAGCGACGATCCGCGCCGGCGGGGAGACACGCGCCACCCGGCTTGAATCGCAGGCGGCGCTGGCGAGGTTCCGGGGCAGCAACGCCCGCACGGCGGCCTTTTTAGACGTCGGTTCGACGTTGCTGACCGGCTTCAGTGAGGGAAAGTTCAGCTGATGCCCATCATCATCGACGGGCCTTCCGGCCTGCCCCTTCCCCGGCGCACGGACAAAGCGCCGCGGAACAGGCAACGGGGCCGGGTGCCGGGGCCGGCGGACGTTGACCAGATCGACGCCCAGGTTTTGCGGGATCCCGGCGTGCACGCCACACCCGCCGACTTCGGCGCTGGGATCGGCAAGGCCGTCGAGCGGTTCGGCAAGGCCGCCTTCCGGGTGGCGTCGGACTTCGCCGAGATGCGCCGCGCCGCCGAGGACGATACCGCCGCCATGGCCGGGTTGTCCGAGGCCCGCTCCCGCTTCACCAAGGTCGTCCGGTCCGCCAACCCGCGGGCGACCACGGCCGGGGATTTCACGGGCGGCCTGGACCGTGCCCTGGGCGCGGAGACGGACGCCATCCTGCGCGACCTCAGGGACGTGCGCGGCCTTCGCCCAAGCAAGGAGGGCGAGGCGGCGATCCGCCTCCAGTTGGGGCTGCTAGCGGCGCGCAAGGTGGCCTCGGGCGCCATGTTCGAGCAGACGGAGCGGCTGGCGCAACTGGGCCGGGACGTGGACCTGTCGGTGGCCGAGGCGGCGTTGGCGGCGTTCGAGTCTCCGGCCGACTTCTCCGCCATCATCGGCGAGACGGAAGCCAGCCTTGCCCGGTTCAAGGACAAGCTGCCGCCCGGCGTCCTGGCGGCGAAGGCGGCGGCGGCGCGGGGATTGATTGCCGCGAACGCCGTGGCCGGGCTGATCGAGCTCGACCCGGCCCTGGCCCTCCGCGGGCTCAAGGAGGGCATCTTCGACGACGACCTGCCGGCGGCCGACAGGAAGAGCCTGCGCGCCCGTGCCAAGGCGGCCCAGCGCGACCGGCGGGCCCGGGCCGAACTGGGCCAAGCCCGCGACCGGGCCACCGCCGGGGCCGACGGGGCGCGCCGGCTGGTCGCCCTCGAAGGCGCCATCGGACGGGGCGAGGCGGGCGAACAGGCCATCGCCGAAGCCGCCGATATCCTCGACGATCCGACCCGCGCCCGGCTGCACGAAAAGCTTGACGCCCGGCGCGCCGAGGACGCGGCGCGGAACCGGCGCATCGAGACGGTCTCGGCGGTGCTCGCCGGGCGCGCCCCGGCCACCGGCGAAGGCGAAGGGGACGGAAAACCGGACGGCGGCGGCGTCAAGGACGAGGACCTGCGCCCCGGCGCCCCGGAATGGCGCCAGGCGGTCGACGACCACTACGCCAGCCTCGCCTCCACCTTGGAATCCATGGATCCCGATACGCGCGCCCGCTTCGAGGACGATTACGCGCGCACCACCGGCGTCCTCCCCGGGCCGGTCTTGAAACAAGTGCGCGCCGGGTTGCTGTCGGCCGACCCCGCCGAACAGGCCGCCGCGGCCACGCGCCTTGCCCGGCTGCAGGACGGTAATCCGGCCCTCGTCTTCCTCATCCCCGCAGACGAACGCCGCCGCGCCGGAGCCATCGCCGAGTTCGTCGACCTGGGCCTGCCGCCGGCCCGCGCCGTCGAACTGGCGGCGGAAAAACGGGCCGACGAAAAGCGGGCCGAAGGAGCCCCTGCGCCGCAAGACATTGGCGGTGGGGCGGACGACGACGGCGTTGGCGACGATACGTTGACCGGCGACACCGAGGTCGTTGAGGCTGATGAACGCGTTGATAAGACACCAGAGGACGAACAAGGAGGGGTCGATTCCGAGATCGACCTGACCCCCCAACAACAGGCGCAAATCCTCGACGACCTGGACGCGGCCGACGACGACACCCAGCTCGCCGCTATTTCGGCCGGACGGTTGGTTTTCGACCTGCTGTCGGACCTGAACCAGATCGAGCGCCAACGCGAGACCGGGGAAAAGCCTTCCAGGGACGCCATCAACCGCCTGGGCGAGGAAATATTGCAGACCTTGGGGCCGGAATTTGCCCTCCAAATGCCGGCCGTTCAGGCCTATTTCGCCCTTCTGATGGCCAGACAAATTGCCGAGGACGAGGAACTCGCCCGGCAGTTCGAAGAGAAGGCCGGGCCGGTAATCGACATACTGATGGCGTTGCCCCAGGTGCGGTCGCTGGGCGTTGCGTTCAAAGCCTCTAGGGAATTCAAAAGGGCAGTCACGGTTTTGCGCCGGCGGCTCACGTCCCGTGCCGGGAAACCGGGAAAGATTAAATCTCCGGCCCGCCCGAAGGGTTCCAAGGCCGCCCGGCACTTCGACAATTCCGGACGGCGCTTCCGCCAGTTCAAGCCCAGGGGCACGAACCAGCCACCGGGCACCTTTGACCGGACGGCGTCGCAGGCTTTCAGAGAAACCAATTTTCCACCCAAATCACGGGAAGAAAACGTCCGCCGCGGCCTCGCGGCGGTTGATTTGATGATTGAGCTTGTGCTGCGGAACGGCAAAGGCGGCATGAGAAATGCAATGCACCGTAAGGAAGAGGGAATTGGCCCAATAGGGTTTTCTTGGGGAACTCCAGGCACTGGTTCAGCGCGCAAAGGCGCGCATGGTCTATCGCATGTCATTGACAAGCACGGCATTGAGGTCTTGGAGGATGTCGTTGAGGCAATTGCACGCGGCACAGCAGTAGGCCAAGGTCCGGGAAGGATTGCCTTTGATTACAACCGACACAGGGCTGTGATTAAGAAATTCAAAGACCCAAACACTGGGCAACAGTTGTGGGTTGTCGACGACTATCAAATTCTTTCTGGATTCAAAAAGAGTACTAAGCAGGAGAATGTAGACAGGCCCTTCGATCTTACCAAGATCACGGGACCAATATTTTATAGGGGGAAAAATTAAGGTGCGCCTCGGTGAACCAAGGGAGGCTCATGACAACCCTTGGCCTACGCATCACGGGCCTACACTCAGCCGTCCCGCAATGGGAGCGAGGCGCGGTTGGAACTGTAGCACCTTACCGCCAAAATTGCAAAGCGGGCGCGGACGAAATTGTCAGGACTCTGTTTGGATCGTTACCGGTTACAAACCTGGTTCCGGCTCAATTCGACATTTTGATCTTGGTTTGTTAGAGGACCCACTATTCTTTAGGAGCACGAAAACTAGGAAGGGGAGGGGTGCGCTCCGGTGAGTCCGGGGAGTTTGTGCCTCCAAAAGCTTTCGCTTCGCACTGATACCAGTTCCGGGTCTACGCACGACTGCATTTACTATCAGCCAGCCGTGGGAGCGGAGCACGAAAGCATTATATCATCTTTTCGCGATAACTTCAAATTCGTACGTGCAAAGGTGGCGAAACCTGTTATCCGATCGTGACCACATGCCACCCAAAAGAAAGTGCGCCCCGATGAACCTGAGAAGTGCTGGCTCCATCAGGCCTACGCACAACGGACCTATTTGTGCCGTCCCGCTGTGGGAGCGAGGCGCGAAGAGATTATACTATATGCACTCTTCATTTTGCAATCTTGTACGATCTAAGGTGGCGGAACTCATCATCCGATTTTGACTAAATGCCGGCTGAAAGGAGGTGTGCCCCGGTGCGTCTGAGACTTTCCGTTCGTCATCAGGGCTACGCACGACGGCCCTCAGGTTAAGAGCCCCGCCGTGGGAGCGGGGCACGTCAAAAATATAGCACTTTCACGGCAAAATTGCAAAGCGCGCAGGCGCGCGGAACCCATCCCGGCGCCAGTGCGGGCCAAGCAAAAAACCCTGGCGTTCTTCAGTATCTGGATTGAGAAGCAATGAAGCGCCCGGCACCCTGATGACATCCTTGCGGATATCCCCGAGTAGACGTCCGAAACAGACCGGGCAAGAAAAAATATAACACGATCGCGGCAAAATTGCAAAGCGCGCGGACGCGCGGACCCCACGCGGCCGCCGCGCAGCGGCCATGATGAAAGGAAAGGACCATGAACCCAGACGAGGTGAGGACGGAGGGCCCGGACGGGAACGACAGGACCCAAACCGGGCCCGGCGACGGGCCCGGCGGTGAGGGCCCGGAACGGGGGGCCGGCCGCTTCCGGGGCGAAGGCGACCCCGCTGGCGACGACCCGGCGACCGTGGCCGCGCCGGACGCCGGCGCCATACCCGA
>JACZWD010000204.1 GCA_022572335.1 Pseudomonadota bacterium | reverse complement strand
TTCTCCGCCGGCGCCGACCTCAACTGGATGCGCCGCACGGCGGACTACGCCTTCGACGAAAACGTCGAGGACGCCCTCGGCCTGGCCGGGCTCATGCGCACCCTGGACCGCCTCGCCAAGCCCACCCTGGCGCTGGTCCAGGGCGCCGCCATCGGCGGCGGCGTCGGGCTGGTGGCGGCGGCCGACATCGCCATCGCCGCCGACGACGCCACCTTCTGCCTGGCCGAGGTCAAGCTGGGCCTGACCCCGGCGGTGATCGCGCCGTGCGTGGTCGCCGCCATGGGGGCGCGCCAGGCGCGGCGCTATTTCCTCACCGCCGAACGCTTCGGCGCCGCCGAGGCGCTTACCATGGGCCTGGTGCACGCCGTGGTGCCGGCGGACCAACTGCGCGCCACCGCCCGGCGTATGCTCGGGTTGCTCGCCGGGAACGGACCGCGGGCGCTGGCCGACGCCAAGGAGCTGATCTTCGCCGTCGGCGAACGCGCCGCCGACGAGGCCATGATGCGCGACGTCGCCGAGCGCACCGCCCGGTCGCGCGCCTCGGACGAGGGCCGGGAAGGCATATCGGCGTATCTGGAAAAGCGGAAACCGGCCTGGACCAGGGAATAGCCGGCCATGTTCTCCAAGCTTCTCATCGCCAACCGCGGCGAGATCGCGTGCCGCGTCGTGCGCACGGCGAAGGCGCTGGGATTGCGCACGGTCGCCGTCTTCTCGGAAGCCGACCGGGACGCCTTGCACGTGGAGGTGGCGGACGAGGCCGAATGCATCGGCCCGGCGCCGGCCGCCGACAGTTACCTGAACATCGACGCCATCGTCGGGGCGGCGCGCCGGACCGGGGCCGAGGCCGTGCACCCCGGCTACGGGTTCCTGGCCGAGAACGCCGACTTCGCCGAGGCCGTGGAAAAGGTCGGGCTGGTCTTCGTCGGACCGCCGGCCGGGGCCATCCGCGCCATGGGCGACAAATCCGTGGCCAAGGCCATCATGGAGAAGGCCGGCGTGCCCGTCGTGCCCGGGTACCACGGCGCCAGACAGGATCTGGCCACCCTCGGCAAGGCGGCGCAAAAGATCGGCTACCCGGTGCTGGTCAAGGCGTGCAAAGGCGGCGGCGGCCGGGGCATGCGGGTGGTGGACGACCGGTCGGCGCTGAAGGCGGCGGTGGCGGCGTGCCGGCGCGAGGCCAGGGCGGCCTTCGGCGACGGCGCGCTGCTGGTGGAAAAGTACCTGTCCCGGCCGCGCCACGTGGAGGTCCAGATATTCGCCGATTCCCACGGCAACGCGGTGCACCTGTTCGACCGCGACTGCTCCATCCAGCGCCGCCACCAGAAGGTGATCGAGGAGGCCCCGGCGTCGGCGCTGCCCGGCCGGCTCAGGGACGAGATGGCCGAGGCGGCGCTGGCGGCGGCCGGGGCCATCGGCTACGTCGGTGCGGGAACGGTGGAGTTCCTCTATGCCGGGGACGGCCGCTTCTACTTCATGGAAATGAACACCCGGCTCCAGGTGGAGCACACGGTGACCGAGATGCTGGTGGACGCGGATCTGGTGGCGTGGCAACTGGCGGTCGCCGCCGGGGAGACCCTGCCCCGCCGACAGGGCGAGATCGAGCCGGCCGGCCACGCCATCGAGGCGCGCCTGTACGCCGAGGACCCGGAGCGGGATTTCCTTCCCGGCGGCGGGCGGCTGGAACGGTTCCGCCTGCCCGACCTGGACGGGTACGCCGGAAGCGTCAGGATCGACACCGGGGTGCGCGAGGGCGACGACATCCCCATCCATTACGACCCCCTGATCGCCAAGGTGATCGTGTGGGGCGATACCCGCCGACGCGCCGTCCAGCGCCTGGGCCGGGTGCTGGCCGACATCCAGGTGGCGGGTGTGGTCACCAACCTCGATTTCCTGCGCGCCGTCGCCGCCCATCCGGCCTTCGCCGCCGGGGACGTGGACACCGGGTTTATCGAGCGGCACCTGGCCGGCCTGCTGGCCAGGGAGGAAGCGGCGCCGGACCGGATGCTGGCCCTGGCCTGCCTGGAGGTGCTGCTGGGCCGCGCCAATGAGGCCCGCCGGGCGGCCCTGCGCTCGGCCGATCCCCAATCGCCTTGGCACCTGACCAACGGCTGGCGGCTCAACGAGGACAGCCGCCACGTGCTCACCTTCGTCGACGGCGCCGCCGAGGTGGCGGTGGCCGTGCGGTACCGGGGCCGGGGGTTTCTCCTGGAGCTGCCGTCGGGGGCCATGGCCGCGGGCGGTGAGATCGACGACGCGGGCACCCTGATCGCCGATCTCGCGGGGACGCGGGTCAAGGCGACGGTGTCCCGGCAGGGCTCCCAGGTGACCGTCATCGCGTTTGGCACCCGTCACACCGTCACCGTCGTCGACCCGGCGGCCCTGGCCGCGGGACAGGAGGCGCCGGCCGCCGGACTCACCGCCCCCATGCCGGGCAAGGTCGTCCAGGTCAAGGTCAAGCCCGGCGCCCGCGTCCGGCGCGGGGCCACCCTTGTGGTGCTGGAGGCGATGAAGATGGAACACGCCATCACCGCCCCGGCGGACGGCACCGTGGTCGAGGTCCATTTCGGGCCCGGCGATCAGGTGGAGGAGGGGGCGGAACTGCTGTCCTTCGACGACGGCGGGGATTCGTCTTAGCCATTTGCCGCCATTCGCCGGCCGCGGACCGGGAACCGGCCGGCAAATATGATTCCGGTGTAAATTCGGTCGCCTCTCGGGATACGGTACGCTAAGAAAGGCGTAATCGGACCGTGCGGGGCGGGGAGAATGGCGGACTTAGATATCAGCGACCTGAGCATCCTGATCGTCGACGATTACCCGCCCATGCGGGCGATCCTCAGGGTCATGCTGAAGGCGCTGGGTGTTCGGGACATCGCCGAGGCGAGTGACGGGTTGAGCGCCCTCGACGAGATGAAGGGATTTCATGCCGACATCGTCATCGCCGACTACAGGATGGTGCCCATGGACGGCGTGGGACTGACTCTCCGGATTCGCGACGGCGACGCCGGGATCGATCCGTTCACGCCGGTCATCATGGTGTCCGGCCATTCGGAGAAGAGCAGGATATGCCAGGCGCGGGACGCGGGCGTCAGCGAATTCCTGGTCAAACCCATTTCCGCCACGCTTTTGTATTACCGGTTGCGCGCGGCGATCGAAAACCCGCGCCCCTTCATCCGGGCGCCGAATTTCTTCGGCCCGGACCGCCGCCGCCGTGCCATGGCGTTCGATGGGCCGGACCGCCGCAAGGTCCCGTACGAATACACCGGCCACGAGCGGCAAGGCGAACGGCCCGGCTAGTACCCTCCTATCGTGACAGAGGGTATTAGGGTTTCGCCAGGCCGCCGGGGACGGCGGTTGGCGACCCCCCGGGCGCGGGTGCGCGCCGGCGGACACGGACGGCGGGGAACTTGGATGCGTCTTCCCTCGGAGGTCACGATGGTCGAGGTCGGGCCCCGCGACGGCCTGCAGAACGAGGCCGGGACGGTGCCGGCCGCGGTCAGGATCGGCTTCATCGACCGCCTGGCGGAGGCCGGCTTTCGGGTGGTGGAGGCGGGCAGTTTCGTGTCCGCCGAACGGGTGCCGCAGATGGCCGATACCGCCGCAGTGATGGCCGGCATCGCGCGCAAGCCCGGCGTCAGCTATCCTGTCCTGGTCCCCAACATGAAGGGCTTCGAGGCGGCGGTGGCGGCCGGGGCCGGGGAGGTCGCGGTATTCGCCGCGGCGTCGGAGACGTTCTCGCGGAAGAACATCAACTGCTCCATCTCCGGGAGCCTGGAACGGTTCGCGCCCGTGTGCGCGGCGGCGAAGGCAAGGGCCATGCCCGTACGCGGCTATGTCTCCTGCGTGCTGGGCTGTCCGTACGAAGGGGACGTGCCGGCGGCGGCCGTGACCCGGGTGGCCGGGCGCCTGCTGGCCATGGGCTGTTACGAAATCTCGCTGGGCGATACCATCGGCGTCGGCACCCCGGCCCGGGCGCAAGACCTTGTGGACGCGGTGGCCCGGGTGGTGCCGGTGGAGAAGCTGGCGGTGCATTTTCACGACACCTACGGCCAGGCGCTGGCCAATATCCTGGCGGTCCTGGAGCGCGGCGTGGCGGTCACCGACGGCTCGGTGGCCGGCCTCGGCGGCTGTCCCTACGCCGACGGCGCGTCGGGCAACGTCGCCTCGGAGGACGTGCGCTACATGCTGGGAGGGCTCGGCGTGGAAACCGGCATCGACCTGGACGCCCTGGTCGAGGCCGGGCGGTTCATCTGCGCGGCGCTGGGCCGCGAGCCGGCCTCCAAGGTTGCCCTTGCGTGGGCGGGCGGGGACGGTCGATGACCGTCCACCTGATCAAGATGGCCGTCGGCGTGGGCGACGTCCAGCACCTGGCCCGTA